>NZ_JAYESI010000034.1:0-88259 GCF_041903675.1 Corallococcus sp. RDP092CA
GGCGCGAGGCTTCCGCCAACTGCTGCTGCGTGGACTGCAGAAAGCGCGCGGCGAGTGGGCGCTCATCTGCCTTACCCACAACCTGCTGAAACTCCATCGGGCTCAGCTCGCCGCGTAGTGGCGGCGCTGCCAGCTCCAAACGGGCGAAGCGCCACCTCTGCTGCAAGGAGCCTGTTATCCGGCTCCTCGCCCGTTACCCCAACACACTCCTAGGCCTTCGGCGCCGTGCCCCGCGCCGCCAGCTCGCGCTCCACGTACAGCCGCAGGATGTGCATGAAGTCCTGCGCGTTCGTCACCACGCCGAAGGCCTGGTGCGTGCCGCGGTCCTTCAGCTTGCTCACCACGAACTCGGACGAATCCACGCAGATGGTGGGCAGTTCCCGCAGGCTGCCGTCCTTCTCCGTCACGAACGCCGGCAGCATGTTCCCCGTCGCGATGGCGTGCAGCGCCGTGGCCACCAGCACCGCCATCGTCGCCTTCACCGCGTGCCTTCGCATCGCGTCCTGCGCCGCCAGGTTGTCCGTCACCACGTCCGGCAACGGCCCGTCATCCCGGATGGACCCCGTCAGCACGAACGGCACCCCGTGCTTCACGCACGCGTGCATGATGCCGTTGGTGATGACGCCCGCCTCCACCGCCTTCGCGATGGAGCCCGCCTGCCGCACCCGGTTGATGGCGCGCATGTGCAGCCCGTGCCCGCCCGACGTCGCCTCGCCCGCGCCGCTCATCCCCAGCGTCGTGCCGTAGATGGACGCCTCGATGTCGTGCACCGCCACCGCGTTGCCCGCGAGCAGCGCCCCCACGAAGCCGTTCTCCACGAACCACGTCATGTCCGCCCGCGCCCGCGAGTGCACCAGCGCCGGCCCCGTCACCCAGATGGGATAGCCGCCCCGCTCGCGCTCCTCCACCAGCAGCCGCGCCATGTGCGCGTAGTCGATGGGCTTCTCGCGCGACACCTCGCTCGTCATGAACTTGAACTCGCCCTCCCCGCCCTCCGACAGGTAGGCCATGTTCACGTAGACGCCCTCGCTGCCGTCCTCCGCCTTGCCCACCACCACCCGCTCGCCCGCGCGCACCCGGCGGCCCTCGCGCACCCAGAGCTCCCCCTGCGCGTCCAGCACCAGCGCGCCGTCCATGCGCGGCTCGCGCGGCATCCGCCACCGCCCGTCCACCCGCACGTACGTGGGCAGGTTCGTCGTCGTGAAGAAGCCCTCCGGCAGCACGCCGTCCGCCGGTGCCGGGGTGAAGCGCGCGTCCGGGAAGCTGGCGAACCGCGCCGCCGCGAAGTCGGGATGAGCAATGGTCGTCACCCCGCCACCATGCGTGGGCGCCCCCACCCGTTCAAGCGCGCCGCGCGTCCCCATCCCCTCGGAATGTTTCCCCTTTCATAAGAGCCACCCACCTGGACGCCGCCGAGCGCGCCCGCCTCGACGCGAAGCAGGACGCCCTCAGCCGCCGCATCGCCCGCCAGAAGCACGACGGCCAGAGCCGCTAAATCCCCTGAAATTGCGCACCGCGACAAGGCCTCCCCGGGCGGCCCCCCGGGTGCCCCAGGGCCGGTGCGCGCCCTGCTCCGGCCAGGGATTCCACTCCGGGTGCGCAGCGTCGCCCACATGTGCGGGCCTGGAGTGAAAAGCAGCCGGGGAACGCAACCCCGGTTCTTGAATGCCGAGAATGGAAACAATCGCAGCCGGTGACCGCCGTCGGGTCACTGCTCCCCTCTCGGAGCCCCCCATGAGCTACCGCATCCAGTCTGGTGACACCCTCTCCGCTCTGGCCCAGCGCTACGGCACGTCCGTGGACTCGCTGATGAAGGCCAACCCGCAGATCACCAACAAGGACCTCATCTACACGGGCAAGACGCTGAACATCCCCGGCTCGCGCGACAGCTTCGAGTCCGGCTCGCAGGGCCTCCGCGGCGGCGGCAGCTCCGGCGGCAACAACAGCGGCGCGGGCGACGTGACGGCGCCCGCGGGCGGCGCGGGTCCGGCCACGCGCGGCCCCGGCGGCAGCCCGTACGACATCGCGGTGTCGAACCTGGGCAAGAACGCCGGCTCGCTGAAGCTCGAGACCAGCGGCGTGGGCGCGGACATGGAGGACTGGGTCCCCAACAACGTCAACTGCGCCAACTTCGTCTCCGCGTGCCTGGAGCAGGCCGGGCAGATCAAGGACAGCCAGCACAGCGCGTCCGTGATGACGCTCCAGTCCAACCTGGACCGCGACCCGAACTTCCAGCGCGTGAGCCTGAAGGACGCCAAGCCCGGCGACGTCGTCTGCATGAAGGTGGGCAGCGGCGAGCACGTGGTGATGTTCGCGGGCTGGAAGGACGGCAAGGCCCAGTTCATCGGCTCCAACAACGTGAACGCGGACGGCTCGCAGCGCATCAGCTTCTCGTCGATGAACTACCCCATCATGTCCGTGCACCAGTACCGGGGCTGAGCACCCCCGGGATGACGGTCCCCGGTGGGGCCTTCGCCTTCCGCGCCCCAGGCGCCCGGAAGGGGGAGGCCCCATCTCGTTTTTCGCGGGTCTGGCTTCGGCCCCTGGACGGAGGCCTGCCCTCCAGGGCCCCCTCCGTGGCGCCGGCTGCACACTGCCCATGGCCTTCCGTCCAGGGTTGGACGTTCCCAGGGCCCGGGGTCTTTGCGTCCGGGGCCGGACGGGGGGAGGCTCCCGGGTGCCATGCGAAGCCTCATCCTCCTCGTGGAAGACCATGTCGACAGCCGTGAGATGCTGGAGGAGTTCCTCACGCTGGAAGGGTTCGCCGTGGAGGTCGCCGGCAACGGCCTGCATGCGTGGGAGCGCCTGCGGCGCGGCCCCATGCCGGACGTGATGCTGCTGGACCTGATGATGCCGGTGATGAGCGGCTGGGAGCTGATGGAGCGCGTGCAGAAGGAGCCGCGCCTGAAGAACCTGCCCGTCATCGTCGTATCGGGCGCGGGCGCCACCCGCCCCGTGCCCCAGGGCATCCGGGCGTCCATCCCCAAGCCGCTGGACCTGGACGACCTGATGCGCGCGCTGGAGCCGTTCCGCTCCCAGCAGTCGCAATTAGCCGCCGCCTACTGAGCCTGCGGCGGCGCGGGCTCGCGAGGCAGGAGCACGCGGAAGACCGTGCCCTCGGACGCGCGCGAGCGCACCTCGATGCGGCCTCCGTGGCCCTTCACCACCTGCTCGACGATGTAGAGCCCCAGCCCCAGGCCGCCTTGCGTGTTGCTGCCCACGCCGCGCCGGAAGGGGTCGAACAGGCGCGGCAGCAGGTCCGGCGGGATGGGGTCTCCGCCGTTCTGCACCTCCAGCACCACGTGCGCGTCCGCGTCCGACAGCGTGAAGCGCACGGGGGAGTCCGGCGGGCTGTACTGGAGCGCGTTGCCGCCCAGGTTGCTCACCACCTGTAGCAGCCGGTCCGCGTCCCAGACGCCGTCATAGCGGCCGGGGCCCACGCTCAGCGTGAGCGAGCGCTCCGGCCACGCCGCCTCCAGCTCCTCCACCGCCTGGCGCACCACCATGCGCACGTCGCCGGGCACCCGCTCGATGGGGATGCCGCCGCCCAGCCGGCTGCGGGTGAAGTCGAGCAGCTCCGAGATCATGCGCGCCATGCGCTCGCTGGAGCGCGCGATGCGGGACACGGCCTTGCGGTCGCGCTCCTGGAGCGCGTCGCCGTGCAGCAGCCGGGTGACGGACAGCTGGATGGCGTTGAGGGGGTTGCGCAGGTCGTGGCTGACGATGGCGATGAGCCGCTCGCCGAACTGCGCCGCCTCGCGCGCCGCCTCCTCCGCGCGGCGGCGCTCGGTGACGTCCACCAGGGTGACGACGCCCGCCACAATCTGGTCGTCCCGGTCGCGCACGGGCGCGCTGGAGCCCAGCAGGTGCGCGGTGGTGCCGTCCGGCCGGCGCACCTGGAGCGGCTCCGCCTGGCGCGTCTCGCCGGTGCGCAGCGCGCGGGCCATGGGCCACGCGTCGTCCGACAGCGGCTCGTTGTCCGCGGTGAACATCCGGTGCGACGACTCGTAGTCCGCGAGGCTGGCCGTGGGCCGGAAGGGCTGGCCCAGGAGCGACTCCAGCGCGCGGTTGCCGAGCAGCAGCCGGCCGCTGGGCGCCTCCGCGATGAGCACGCCCGCGGGGAGCTGGTCCAACACCGCCGCCAGCCGCGCGCGCTCCGCCTCGATGGTGGCCAGCAGGCGCTGGCGCTCCGCCTCTCCCTGGCGGCGCTGGGTGATGTCCAGCACCGTGGCGGCGCGGCCCACGCGGCGGCCCGTCGCGTCCCGCAGGGACGTCACGTGCACGAACGCGGGGAAGCGGCTGCCGTCGCGGCGCAGGTGCAGCGCTTCGTATTCGTGGAACGGCTTGGAGCTGGCGGCGGCCATGTGCCGGGGCAGCGCGCCGCGCGACTCGGGCGCGACCAGCTCCTCCAGCCGCAGGCCCTTCAGCGCCTCCGGGGGCTGCCCGTGCATGCGCGCGAGCGCGGGGTTCGCCGCCACGAACGTGCTGTCGTCGGCCCCCATCACCGCCACGCCCACGCCCAGGTGCGTGAAGATGTCCTCCCAGCGCCGGGGCTCGGGCGCGTCCGGAGCGCCCCGCTCGCGCGCCGCCTCCGCCGCCTCGCGCGACGCGTGCAGCCGCGCCTGGACGTGGGCCTCCAGCGCCGCGGCCTCCACCGCGTCCACGGCGTCGTGGAAGCGCTCCACCTGCGCGGCGTCCTCGCCGCCCCGCTCGCGCCACAGCCGCAGCACCGTGTCGCGCAGGCGCCGGAAGTTGGTGGTCGTGGGGTGCCCGTCGGAGCCCTGCACCAGGAGCGACAGCTCGCGCGCCAGCGCGTCGGACACGCGCGCGTCCGGGTTCGCCATCCGGGCCGCCACCGCCGCCAGCCCGTGCGTGAAGGTGTCGCCGGAGCCGGGGGCTTCGTGGAGCCAGGCGTCCTGCAGGACGTCGCGGGACTGGAAGAGGAAGTCGGCCAGGGACGGAGGCACGGTGCGCGGCTCGCGAGGCGAAGGGACCTGGGGTGCGTCCAGAGAGAAGAGGTCCCCTCCGACTTAGGCCCCCGCTCCCGATGCGACAAGGACCGTCTGGCGACGTGTCAGGAGGAAGGCGAACGGACCAGCCCCAGCGGCCACAGGGCCGTCAGCCGCAGGAGCCCCGCGTCTGGCTCCACGCGGTAGCGGACCTGGAAGCCGCAGGCGAGCACCGTCGCCCCCTCGCCCCCCGGCGGCGACACCGGCAGGGCCGGCATCCGGCTGGCGAGGGCCCCCAGCTCCGCCTGGAGCCGCGCGCGCACCGGGGGCGGACACGCCGTGAGGGCGCGCACCACCAGGGGTTCCAGCTGACAGCGGTAGGCCATGGGCACCCGCAGGGTGTGCATCTACAGCTCAACTACAAGTTGACAGCGACACGGTGAACCAAGCGGATCAGGCGCCAGGTGTCCGGGGGGAACAGTCCCCGGGCGCCACTGTCGGACAGGTGACGCTGGGGAGCCCGCTGGCCCCAGGTCCGGTTCAACAATCCAGGGAAAAGCAGGTCGAATCCGGGGATGGCCCTGGGTGTCCACCACCTGCTGCTCGTCGAGGATGATCGCTCCTGGCGGGAGCGCGTGGACCGTGCGGCGCGGGAGGTGGGCTTCCTGGTGTCGTCCGTGGCGGATGGCGCGGAGGCCCTGGACTGGCTGCGTCATCGTCCGCGCGCGCAGCACCCGGACCTCATCCTCCTGGACCTGATGTTGCCGCGGCTGGACGGCTGGGAGGTGTACGGGCAGCTGCGCACGAACGCGCGGCTGCGGCACCTGTCGGTGATGATGATGTCCACGGCGAGCGGCGCGCCGGAGGTGCCGCTCCAGGGAGTGGTGGGCTTCCTGCGCAAGCCGACGCAGCCGGAGGCGCTGGTGCGGGTCCTGTCGGAGCGGCTGCGGGAGCTGCCCGGGCGCCCGCCTGAACCGCCGCGCGTGCCGTACGCGCTGCGGCTGACGGACGAGTCGCTCTACGCGCTGCACGCCCTGCCAGCCCCCATCCGTCACGCGGTGCGCGTGCACCTCTTGCGCGCCGCGGAGCTGGCGGCCACGGAGCTGCCGCTGGCGTCGTCGTGGTTGATGGCGCTGCACAGCGATCAGCCGTCGCTGCTGGTGACGGTGGAGGGCGTGCGCGTGGTGCTGGAGGTGGACGACGCCGCCTGCGCGCTGACGGCGAGCATCGTCATCGTGCCCAGCCACCTGCGCTGCGCCTGAGGGGAGGCTCACACCACCGGCACGCGGTGGACCTCACCGGAGTGCAGGTCCAGCCACACCACGCGGCCATGCAGGTCGTGGATGGCGCACCAGTCCTCCGTGAGGCGCACGACCTGGGGCGGAGTGCCTGAGAACTCCACCGTCGCGCGCGCGTGGCCGGCGCCGTCGCGCAGGACGGTCGTGTGCAGCTCCCCCTTCTGGAAGCGCGTCGCGCTCCAGGAGCGCGTGAGCACCTCGCCCACGCGCGCCACGTCCCGTCGGGCCTGGAGGTGGAAGCGCCGCGGGATGATGGGGGCCAGGTAGGGCCAGGTGTCGGGCCCCGCCGCGTCCGTGGGGACCGCCATGCGCCCGACCGTCGCCTCGCCGTCGGGCGTGAGCGTGAGCGACGCAGGGGGCTCCCGCAGGTCCTGCATGTCCGCGCGTCCGCGCAGGACGGGGCCGCCCGGCAGCTCGTAGCACCAGCGCTCGACGCGCTCGAAGTCCTGGTTCCAGGTGAGGTGCAGGACGAGGAAGGACAGGTGCTTCGCGTCCACGGCCATCCGGAGCACGGTGCCGCCCACCTCCGACACGCGCCACAGGGAGCGCGGCTCGGCGGCGAGCGTGTCCACCATGCTCACGGCGCCATGCGCGGCGGTGAACCATCGCTCCCCGTCGTAGGTGGGCGCCCACGCGTCCAGCTCCAGGTCGCACCAGTGCGTCGCCCGGCGCTCCACCAGGTCCAGGCGCGACACGCGCCATGGGTCGCCCCGGCGCGCGAGCGCGAGGGCGCGGTGGCCCTGCTCGGACAGGACCAGGGAGAACGCCGGCACGTCGAAGCCCGCGAGCGTGCGTCCGTCCGGGCCCACCAGCCGCGCGCCCGCCTCGCCCAGCGCGAGCAGCACGCGCCGGCCCGGCAGCACCACGGCGTCATGCACGGCGTGGGCGCCCGCGTGGCTCCGGTCCATCCACACGCGCACATGCGGCGCGGCATGCGACTCGCCCCAGGGCTCGCGAGCGGAGGGCGCCGGTGTCGGCAGGTCCGTGCGCAGCGCGGCGAGCGCCGGGGCCTTGAGCGCGTGGAGCTGCTGGAGGAGCCTGGCGTTGGACGGGAGTCCCTCCAGCGCCTCGTCGCGCATCAACGCGCGGACGGTGGGGACGCAGAGCGCGCTCCGCGCCTCGGAGGCGTCCTCGCGCAGGAGCTCCGCGGCGAAGGCCAGCCGCTCCGGGGCGTGCGCGGGCGCGTCATCCGACAGCAGGGAGTGGATGGCGTCCCGCGCGGCGCCGAAGCCATCCGGGAACCCGAGCGCCAGACGCACCAGGAGCTTCGCGCCGCTCATGCCGCCGGCCTGGATGCCACGCTCCACCCAGGCGCGCGCGAGGTGGCGCGCGGAGGCGACCGGCCACACGACGCTCACCGCGCGCTGCCAGTCTCCCGCCTCCGCGAGCGACTCCGCCCACAGCAGGCGCAGGGCCTGGGCTTCGTCGGGGTGGGTCTTCTCCAGGCGCAGCAGGGCGTCCGCGAACACGCCCGAGCGCCGCGCGATGGCCACCGCGCGCTCCACGTCCTTCGCGAGGAACCACTGGCGCACCACGAGGCCGGGCGGAAGGTTGCGGCCCTCGGCGAGCTCCGCGGCGAGTTGGAGGCGGCCGTGGCGCTCCAGGAAGGACACGGCCTCCTCGGTGGCGTCCAGCAGCTCCGCGAGGACGAAGGCGGCCTCGTCGATGCGGCCCTCCCGCTCCAGGCGGCGGAAGGTGTCGCGGTAGCGCTCGCGCAGCGCCTCGAACACGGCGGGGCCGCCGCCAAAGCTCCGCGCGGCGCCACCGCGACCGTGAGGATGGATGCGCAGCTCCTCGCGCGGGCCGGGGACACCGAGCGCGAGCTGCGCGCGGGCGTCCAGGTCCTTGCCCAGGGGGATGGCGTGGCGCAGGGCCTCGTCGAGGTCGCCCTGCTCGAAGAGCTCGAAGAGGTGGCGGAGGTAGTCTCCCTTGCGCTGCCCCACGAGCCGCCCGAGGGGCGTGCTCCGGAGCATCCACGCCTTGAGCTGTTCGAGCGCGCCCGGGCCCTCGGGTCCGGCGGGGCGCGTGCTGGCGCCAGGGGCGTGCCGTGGAGCTGCGCCCTGCGTCTCGGTGCGGAAGGCACGGCGCAGCCGGGCGAAGAACCCCTCGCGCGCCACGGAGATCGAGCCGTCGCGCACGCCTTCCGTCCGCGAGCGAAGCGCCCGGCGCAGCCGCGCGAACAGGCCTTCACGACGGACGGTCAGCGTTGCTTCGCCGGGCTTCCGCGAGAAGACCCGCCGCAGTCTCGCGAAGAAGCCCTCGGGCTCCACCTCCGGGACCGCTCGCCCCGCCATGCGCGCGAGCATGCGCTCCGCCTCGGGCGCGAGCCTGGGCACCCGGGGGCCGAACCGCTCGCGCGTGGGCGCGGGCACGGGCTCCAGCGCGCGCTTCATGGGCTCGGGTGGCGCGCCCAGTCCCTTCACCCGCACGCGTCGCCACGCCGACACGTCCAGCCACGTTCCCGGCTCCACCTGGCGCAGCGCTCCGGGCGCGTACATCCGGGCGACGCCCGCCTGCACCAGCACGACGGCCCCCGCGGGCGGCGCCAATCGCTCGCGCTCGTTCGGGCTCAGCGGCGCGCTGGTGAGCACCCCGGACTCCAACACCAACGGCAGCCCGGGCGCGGACTCCACCGCGCCTGGGTGGGGCGCGGCCCGCTTCAACAAGTAGCCCCCCGCCAGCGCCCAGACCGTGACGCCGGGCCTCCAGGCCTCCAGTACGCGGCGGCGCGCTTCGGCCTCGCCCAGGAGCCCCGGGTGGAACCACCAGGCCTCCACCACCACGGTGCCCCGGTGCACCTGCGCGCGAGGCCGCACGGCTTCGAGCGCGGGGGTCACGGCGCGGCCTCCGGAATGGAGCGATACAACACCGCCTGCTCCATCAGGTCCCACAGCACGAACTCTCCCGCCTGGGTCAGCCATCCCAGCACCTGCTGCCCGTGGCTCGCCTCGGCCTGCACCACGGGGCCACTGGCCGCCACGAGCGGTCGGGACGACTGCTGCGAGAAGAAGTGGAAGGTCCGCTGATCCGCCTCCACCGCGACCAGCCCGGGCGGCGAAGGTGCGGGCGGCTGCACCACGCCCACCACCTGGAGCTCCTCCGGCACGGAGACGACCGACACGCCCGTGTCCAGGAACAGCCGCCACTCCGAGTCCTTGTCACGCACCGCGAGCAGCCCCGCGTCCGGATGCGCCCCCAATGGCGAATAGCCAAAGAACGCATCCCCCTGGCGCGCGTTGAGCGGAACGAGGCGGGCAGGCTCCTCGCCCAGCATCTTGAGCCGCGAGAGGTTCATCCGTCCTGGGAGCTGGACCTGGGGCCGCAGCACGCAGACCGGGCGCGTGTTCACCGCCGCCATCGCGGAGACCGCCTCCTCCTCCAGGCTCAGCGCCGAGGTCCCCCCCGGCGACGGAGGCGCCAGCGAGAACAACCGGGCCCTGCCATCCTTCAACCACAGGTGCTCCTGCCCACGCCGATCCGTCCAGCTGACGAGGCTCACCGGAAGCGCACCCGCCGCGAGCGCTGGCTGTTCGTGGTCCTCCGCCGCGTGGTAGCGCGCCTTCCGGAGCCCCTCCGGCGTGCGAACCAACCCGTGCATCACGTAGCCGTCCAGGTGACTCGCGAGCACGATCAACCCACCTGTATAGCGCCACCCCGCGGCGATGACGCGCTGCCCGGGAGGCACCTGGACGCGCCGGGGCTTGGGCACGGTCGCGCGCGGAGAGTGCGGCACGGCCATGGCCTCCACGGCGCCCCCCTCGGAGAACAGCAGCACGCGCCGGCCGTCCCCGGAGAAGGAGAACTTCGCGATCCGCCGGTCGCCCTTGCGCGGCTGCCACGCGGCAGACGCCCGTCGGGGAGCAAAGGGATTGCGCAGCAACCGCACGCAATCCTCCGGAGGCGGGAGCTCCAGCACCACCGAGCGGGGCACCCGCGCGGCGGGCCGCACGTCCACGGTGAGCCGGTGCGCGCCGGGCTCCATCGGCTCGGAGACCTCCACGCGGGACATCCCCTCCGAGCCCTCCATCCGCCCCAGGCGCGAGGAGCCCACGAGCCACACGTCCCCGGGTGCCCGCGATAGCGCCAGGGCCTCGCGCCACGCGGCCAGGTGCGCCGGGGACGCGGGCACGGTGGAGCGGGCTTCGAGCCACGCGAGCAACGACGTGCCGTCCAGGCCCGAGCGGGTGGCGCGAGCAGGGTCGGTCTGGAGCGCGCCCCAGGTGAACGCCGCGCCCACGGCCTCGGCGCGGCGCGCGAGCACGACGAGCAGCGCGAGGTGCGCGATGCGCGGCAGGCCCAGCTGATCCGGTCCCACGTCCAGCAGCACCACGGTGCGCCGAGCCCCCTGCGGCTGACGGAACGCGGGCTTGAGGAACGACAGCTCGCCGAACGCCGCGCGGCGCACCAGCTCCTCGGGTGCCTCCAGGGCCCAGAGCCACTCACTGACGAGCAATCGGTCGAAGGGGCCCCGACGCGCGAGGCCATCGTAGCCCTGGGGCTCACCGCCCTCGGCCTCGCCGCGAGGCCGCAGCGCCCCGACCGCCGCCGACAGCCGGGCCACCTGCGGCCCCAGGTGCCGCGCCAGGTCCTCCGGGAAGAGGGACAGCTGCGTCGCCCAGGGGCGCAGCGCGGGAGGCAGCGCGTTCACGAAGCGGCCTCCGACGCGCTCAACCACGCCAGCAGCGAAGCGCGCACGACGGGCTGGGCCGCCGCCACGGAGACGAGCACGCCGGCCCCGGGCAGCACCGCGAGCGGCGCATCGCCCTGCCCCGCGAGCAGCGCGCGCTCCAGCAGGGCCGGCGCCACGTCCGGCTCCAGCGCGCACGGCAGCAGCAGCGAGGGCGCCAGCGGGTCGCGGCCCAGGTACACGGCGCCATCCACCCAGGGCAGCGAAGCGGAGGCCCCCAGCAGCACGAGCACGTCCGTCCCCGCGACACCGCTCCACGACGCGAGCGCCGCGTCCCCCGCCCGCGAAGCACGGTGTCCCAGCGCGAGCGCCACGGGCCCGACGCCCGCCACGGCCAGGGGCTCCAGGGGCAGGGCCCGGGGGCGCCAGCGCACGGGGAGCCCCTCGACGGCAGGTTCCGCTGGCGGACTCATGACACCCTGTTCCCGCGCGACCCGCGCCCGTTGAGCACCCGCGCACTCTAGCCCGCGCCGGGCATGACGCGCGACAGTCCGCCGGACTTCCGCTGTACAGCGTTCGGAGGCCTGCCCATGCTCCCGAGCATGAGCACGACCCGGATCCGCTGCCACGTGAAGGCCGAGCAAGCCAAAGAGATAATCTCCCGGGACACGCTGAAGCGAGGGAGGGCGCATTGCAACGTCCTGGGCGCATGGAACTGAAACGGCTGGCGATGGGTCTCGGCGTGCTCGCCGTATCGCAGTCCCAGCCCGCATCCGCGGCTCCGCCCTTGACGAAAGCGCCGGGCTTGCACCACCCGAGGATGGCCCGCGACGGTTCCCTGCGGGAGCACCGCATGCTTCGTTTCAAGCTGCGGTGAAGGCAAGTGCCCCTATTGCTTCATCCAGGGTATGGAGAATCTCGCCATCAAGGGCTGGGCCGTCTACACGTGCATGACCGGTGAAACCGTCACCGGGAAGGCCCTGCTGTTTCACACTTTGCCTTTCAACGCCCGGGTGGGGCCCTTCTGTGGCTGAAACCTCGTGGGAGCAGGAGGCAGCCCTGGTCGCGGAGGCACTCAACCTGTTGACGGTCCTGGCCGCGCCTCGCCTCTATGCACGATGGTCCACGCAAGCCTCACCCACCACGCTGCGTG
Source organism: Corallococcus sp. RDP092CA (assembly GCF_041903675.1). Lineage (NCBI taxonomy): Bacteria > Pseudomonadati > Myxococcota > Myxococcia > Myxococcales > Myxococcaceae > Corallococcus > Corallococcus sp. RDP092CA. The sequence continues at coordinate 12,028 of NZ_JAYESI010000034.1, forward strand.
AGGCGCTGGACGCGCGACTGCTCTCGCTCGCGGCATTCTGCGAGCAAGCCACGGGCAGCCCCGACGCGGAGCGATTCCGAGCCGCAGCGCCCCAGGTACGAGCGCTCGCGGACAGCGTGGTCCACGTGCCCTCCGACAACCTCAAAGGCGCGGACTGGATGCGCCGATCCCGTCAGTGCCTGGATGCCCTCGGGTTCCAAACACCCCCCGAAGGATGGGACGCCTTCGAGGGATGGCCTGAGGGATGACGCCTCCTCGCTTCACGGCTGAATCCACCAACGTCACGCCGCGCGAACCCCCGCCTCCTCCAGCGCCGCCGCCACCGCGCCGCGCAGCGCACGCAGCGTCTCCGGCAGCGCTTCCGGCGCGAAGCCCGCGTCCATCTCGCGCGCCACGCCCTCCAGCTTGAGCCGCCACGCGGCCACCGCGTCCACGTCCCCCTCCACGGGCCGCGCCTCCAGCAGCGCATGCCCCGCCTGCGCGATGCGCTGGGCCCGGGCCAGCGGCCCCGCGCTCGCCTCCAGCGCCGCGGCCGACAGCGCCGGGTTCTCCGACGCGGACAGCACGTCGCGCAGCACGTCCCGCGCCAGCGCCTGCGCCTCCTTCGTGGGCACCGCGTAGACGAGCGGCCACAGGTCCGCCACGCCCGGCGTCGCCCGCCCCGCCAGCGCCGCCGCCGCGGCCACCAGCCGCTGCACCTTCACCGCGCGCCGGTCCGACAGCGCGATGCCCGCCGCCCGCAGCGTCCGCAGCGCCTGCGCCAGGTGCGGCCGCACCGGCCCCAGGTCCGCGCGCCGCGCCGCCTGCGCCACCACGTCCAGGGACTGAAGCGACGCCACGCGCGGCGCCGCGTCCGCCCACGACAACGCGCCCCCTTCCAGCAGCTCCTCCAGCCGCGGATCCGGCACCGGCTCCACGAAGATGCGCGCGAGGAAGCGGTCCGCGAACGCGGCCAGCGCGTCGTCCTCCGGCAGCGCGTTGGACGCGCCCACGCACACCCGCAGCGGGCACTGCATGCGCGTATGGCCTCGCCGGAAGGTGCGCTCGTTGAGCACGCCCAGCAGCGTGTTGAGGATGGCCGTGGAGCCCAGGAACACCTCGTCCAGGAAGGCCACCTCCGCCTCCGGCAACATGCCCGCCGTCTCCGTCTCCACCAGCCCCTCGCGCAGCTTGCGCAGGTCCACCGGCCCGAAGAGCTCGGACGGCTCCGTGAAGCGCCCCAGCAGGTACTCGAAGTAGGAGCCGCCCAGCCCGCGCGCCGTCCGGCGCACCGCCTCGCTCTTCGCCGTGCCCGGCGGCCCCACGACGAGCAGGTGCTCGCCCGCCACCGCCGACAGCGCCACCAGCTCCACCATCGCCTCGCGCTCCACCAGCCCCCGGCTCGCGTCGGTGAGCGCGTCGCGGACCTCGGCCGCCGCGACCTCGAAAGATACGGACATGTCCGGGAGCCTAGCCTCGCCCCCGGTCCGGCATACAGTGGCGGCATGGATACGAAGTGGAAGTGGCTGTCCCTGGCGGGCGTCCTGTCCGCGGGGCCAGCGCTCGCGGACGGGTGGCATGGCTATGCCTCCCTGGGCGCGGGCATCACCCTGGATCATTTCAGCGACTGGCGCGCCAGGGGCCCCGCCCTCCAGGCCTGGCTCGCCGTGGAGACGCCGCCCGGCCTGTCCCTGGGCGTCGTCTTCGAGACCACCCAGACCTGGGGCCAGCAGTTCGCCGAGGCGAAGAACCCGGCGGAGCTGGGCCGCGTGCAGTTGGACTACACCGCCGTGGGGCTGGAGGCCCGCCTGCGCTTCCTGGGCGACAAGCCGGTGACGCCGTGGGTGGGCGCGCGGCTGGCGAAGAGCTGGTCGCAGCCCTTCACGCCGGACAGCCTGGGCCAGCTGCGCCGCGAGGACTTCGAGGTCACCAGCATGGCCTTCCGCCTGGGCGTGGACGGCTGGATCTCCGAGCGGTGGGGCGTCTCCGTCGCCACCGCCCTCCAGTTCTGTGACGTGAAGTTCACCAAGGCCACGGACGACACCAGCGCCAGCGCGGGCGTCAGCGTGAGCATGTGCGCCAAGCCGCTCCAGAGCATCGTCGCCGGGCCCGTGCTCCGCTTCTAGCGCGGGTACAGTGCGCGCCCATGAACACGCCGCCCCCCACCCCCGGCCCCCGCTGGCTCTACCTGCACGGCTTCGCCTCCGGCCCGGCCTCCGCCAAGGGCGTCTGGCTGGATGCGCACTGGGCGAAGCAGGGCATCCCCCTGGAGCGCCTCAACCTGCGAGTGCCGTCCCTGGAGCACCTGGGCCTGCACGCCATGCTGGACACCGTGCGGGACGCGCTGGGCACCCCCAACGACCGCGCCGTCGTCATCGGCTCCAGCCTGGGCGGGCTCGTCGCCGCGCGCACCGCCGAGCGGGACGCGCGCGTGAGCGCCCTGGTGCTGCTGGCCCCCGCGCTCCACTTCGTGGAGCAGCTCCAGCGCCGCATGGGCCCCCACGCCTGGGCGGAGTGGAGGCGCACCGGCTTCCTGGAGACGGACGACCACGCGGAGAAGCGCCGCGCGCGCGTGCACCACGGCATCGTCGAGGAGGCCCAGGCCATGGACGCGAAGCGCGGCCCCTGGCCCGACGTGCGCGTGCCCACGCTCGTCATCCACGGCCGCAAGGACGACACCTGCGACGTGCGCTATTCGCGCGAGTGGGCCCAAGGCAAGCGCCACGTCCGCCTGGTCGAGGTGGATGACGGCCACGAGCTGACCGCCTCGTTGGAGCTCATCGCGAAGGAGGCGGATGCCTTCCTCGCGCCGTGGCGAGGTGTGGAGCAGGCCCGGCAGGTGTTCACTGGCGGCTGACCGGAGCGCGTCCCCGGGGCCGCCTTGCTTCCACCGCGAACGCGCCAGCTAAGGTGGCGGCCATGAACCGCGAATACCACCGCTGGCACAGCCCGCGGCTGAACCGGGACATGGAAGTGCTGCTGTACGGGCACTCGGGCGAGCCCGTCATCCTGGTGCCCACCAGCAAGGGCCGCTTCTTCCAGGCCGAGGACTTCGGCCTCATCGCCGCCATCGCGGACGGCATCAACGCGGGCCGCTACGTCGTGGCGTGCGTGGACTCGGTGGACGAGGAGTCCTGGTACAACAAGGACGTCGCCCCCGCCGTGCGCGTGGCCCGCCACGCGCAGTGGGAGGACTACCTGCTGCATGAGGTGGTGCCGCTGGTGCGAGGCCGCTCCAACGGAGGCCGCCTCACGCTCGCCGGGTGCAGCCTGGGCGGCTTCCACACGTACAACGTGGGCCTGCGCCACCCGGACGTCTTCCAGCGCCTCATCTCCATGGGCGGCAAGTTCGAGACGGAGGACTTCCTCGACGGCCACCACGATGAGCAGGTGTACTTCCACACCGCGCCGCAGTGGCTGCCCAACCTGCACGACCCCCGGCTCCTGTCCGCCCTGCGCCGCGTGGAGATGACCCTGGCGGTGGGCGAGCACGACTTCTGCCGCCCCTCCAACGAGAACCTCTCCAAGGTCCTCTGGCAGAAGGACATCCGCAACGACCTGTCCATCTGGAACGGCGGCACCCACGACTGGCCCGTGTGGCGGCAGATGATCCGCCAGTACCTGCCGGCCTGAGCGCCGCGCCCCGGCGGGGACGCGGGACCCCGGACACGACAGAGCCTCCGGTCGGAAGGACCCGGAGGCTCGCGGGATGCGCCAGCGTGAACGCCGGAGGCACTACTCGATGGGCACGAACACCTTGAAGCCCGAGCGGCCGCTGTTCGTCGTGTTGCGCTCGATGAAGTCGCTGGCGGACGAGTGACCGTCGCCCAGGGTGACGGCCGTGTGGCCGTAGATGCTGCCCAGGCGCGTGGAGGTGCTCTCCCACGTGAGCACGAGGCCCGGAATCTTCAGCGCCTCCTCCAGGGACATGTCCACCTGGCGGAACTTGTCGCGCGGCAGGTTGTTGTCGATCTGGTTGCCGTTGCCCGACACGCCGATGCCCAGGGCGTTGCGGATGGCCCGGCTCACGCCCGTGGCGCACAGGCCCTGGCTGTTGTAGCCGCCCATGCCCATGGCCGCCGCGCGCGCCGCCTCCGCCAGCCGGCGACCCTTGTCGGTCCCGCCGGTGGGGGCCACGCCCGTCGGCCCGCCCACGTCCGCGCCGCCCGTGTTCCCCCCGCGAAGGCCCTGACGTCCCCCGCCGGCATCGAAGCTGTCGGTGCCCGAGTGGCCGATCTTCAGGTTGTTGCCCGAGAAGATGAGGTCCGGGTTGGAGATGTTGTTGTCCTTCGCCAGCTTCTGCACGGAGGTGCCAAAGCGCTGCGCGAGGGCGGAGAGGGTGTCACCAGGACGGATGCGGTAGTTGGACATGTAAGCTCCTGCACCCATTGTCGGGACTTCCTGATCCAGGTTGCGTCCGATTCCCAGATTCTTGGACTTTTCATCCAGGCTGCAAGTTTACACCAACATCAACCCTCCAGGGGCCGGAGGGTGCCGGCGCTGACGCGCAGGAAGCGCCACAGCACGGCGCCGGCCACGGTGATGAGGCCCGCGCACAGGCCCCACCAGATGCCCACCACGCCCATGCCCAGGTGGAAGCCCAGGAGCAGGGTCAGGGGCAGGCCCACGGCGTAGTGGCCCAGGATGTTGGCCACGAAGGTGAAGCGCGTCTGGCCGGCGCCGCGCAGCACGCCCGCGCCCACGCCCTGCACGCCGTCGAAGACCTGGAAGATGGCGCCCACCATCAGGAGGGGCAGCAGCAGCGGCAGCACCTCCGGCGGCGAACCGGCCAGCTTCGCCAGGCCCTGGGGGAAGAGCGCGAAGAGGAGCCCGCTGAGCGACATGGCCGCCGCGCCGGTGGCGAAGGCCATCAGGCCGCTGCGGCGGGCCTGCGGCGTGTCGTGCGCGCCCACGGCCCAGCCCACCCGCACGCTGCCCGCGTTGCCGATGCCCAGCGCCATGGTGAAGGTGAGGCTGGCGAAGGAGATGGCGATCTGGTGCGCGCCCACGCTCTCCGGCCCCAGCTTCGCGGACAGCACGCCCGCCAGCGCGAAGATGCCCACCTCGGCCGCGATGTGCAGGCCGATGGGCAGCCCCACCCGGAAGGCGCGCAGCTGGTCCGCCAGCACCGGCCTGCGCGACGGCGTGCCCGACACCGGGATGGCCTGCACCGCCCGCGCGACGATGAGCACCTCCAGCGCCGTGCACAGGAGGGTGGACAGCGCCGCGCCCGGCGCGCCCATGGCCGGCACCCGGGTGAGCGGCCCCGCCCACCCGGGCAGCGCCGCGCCGCCGAAGACGAACAGCGGCACCAGCATCACGTTGATGATGTTGGCCAGCACCGCGGACACCACCAGCGGCCGGGGCATCCCGATGGCCTGCAGGTACGCGCGCACCGTGAGGAAGATGAGCATCAGGGGCAGGCCCGGCGCGCGCAGGTGCAGGAAGGCGCGCACCTGGACGATCTGCTCCTCCGCCACGCCCACCCACGGCAGGCCGGACGGCACGGCGATGAGCACCGCCCACAGCACCACGCCCACGAACGCGGACAGCCACACGCCCTGCCACAGCACGTCCCGCGCGCGGCGCGGGTTGCCGGCGCCAATGGCCTGGGACACCAGCGGATCCACGCCCATCATCAGCCCCATCCCGAAGCTGCTGACGGCGAAGAAGAGGGCGTGGCTCAGGCCCACCGCCGCCAGGGCCGACGTGCCGGCCCGGCCGACGATGAAGGTGTCCGTCACGCCCATGAGGGACTGGCCCGCCTGCGCGATGCACAGGGGGATGGCCAGCCGCAGCAGGGCGCGCAGCTCCCCCCACGCGCCGCGGGCCGGGGGGGAGGACGACACGGAGGGCTCGACGGCGTCGGACGGCATGGCGGGGCCTATAGCCTCTTCGGGCCGGGATTGCGCTGACGCAAGCGACGCCATCCCCTCCCCGCCTGACCGCTCGCCCTCCCCCGTCAGGGCGTGCTGGCCGGGAACGGAACCGTGACGAGCGGCGTCTGGAGGCTGTCCACCTTCGACACGCGCACCCCCGCGTCGCTGATGGCGTAGACGTAGTCATCCGCCATCACGCTGCGGCGCACCTCCGGCGTGTAGTAGTAGCTCCACTCTGGCGCGCCCGCCTTCTTGAACAGGTCCGACATGGGCACCGCGCCCACCGGGGAGATGCCCGCCGCCAGGTCCACCCGGAACACGCGCAGCTCCGTGCGGAAGCTGGACCAGTAGTCCTCATACGTCGTGTAGGACGCGGAGTCCGTGAACGGGATGGCCACCAGGCCCTTGGCCGCGAAGTAGTTGAAGGCCTTGTGCTCGTAGAGGGCCTCGCTCCAGCCGTAGGCCTGGCCCACCAGCTGCGTGGAGACCTCCTTCGGGTTCGCCAGGTCGCCCACGTCGAAGAGGGACAGCTTCACGTTGCTCGTGCCGCAGCAGCCGCCGTTGGTCGGCTCCGTGTGGATGCCCAGGGTCAGCAGGTGGTGGTCCCCCACCGGGTGCATGTACGTGGAGAAGCCGGGCACCTTCAGCTCGCCCACCTTGCGCGGGTGCGCGGGGTCGCTCAGGTCGAACGTGAAGAGCGGATCCACCTGGAGGTAGGTGACGACGTAGCCGCGCGGGCCCACGAAGCGCGCGCTGAAGATGCGCTCGCCCTCGGCCAGGTCCTCGCTGCGGCCCAGCTCCGCCAGGCGCCCGTCCTGGACGCCCAGCGTCGTCACGCGGCTGGCCGTGGTGGTGCGTCCCCACCACCAGTCCTCGTGCTCCGGCTCCGGGACGCGGGTGGTCACCGTGGTGGCCAGGCGCAGCACGCCCTCGTACTCGTCCAGGGCGAACGGGTTGATGGGCGTGCCCTCCACCGTGCCGGAGCCCACGTACACCGCGCGGCCCGGCTGGCGCAGGTCGAACTTGTGCAGGTAGGTGAAGTCCTTCTGCCCCGGCTCCGGCCACCACCAGTAATGCGGGTGCGCCAGGTACAGCGACTCCCTGGACGCGTACACCGTGCCCGGCTCCGCCACCAGGCTGGTGCGCCCCGGCGCCGCCGTGCGCGCGTCCAGGTCCACCGAGGCCACCGTCACGAAGCCCAGCGCGGCCGGCGCGTTGCTCCGGTAGAAGTCACCGCAGGCCGTGGGCAGCGCCGTCTCCACGCCCGCCGCGTCCACGTGCCTGCCCGCGGGCAGCCACCGGTCCAGGGTGTTCGCGCGGATGCGCTTCTCGTTCTGGGCGATGAGCGCGTCGATGGCCTTCGTGAGCTTGCCCTCGTCCCGGTAGAGGTCCTCCGAGAAGTCCACCCAGAACCGCACGTCCTCCGGCCAGCGGAACGCGTCCGACAGCACCAGCCGCACGTGGCTGTCCACGCGGCGCGCCTGGTTGAAGACGCCGGGCAGGTAGAGCTGATCCACCACCGTGGGGTGCGCCACGTCCGACACGTCCACCGTGGTCACCTTGGTGCTGTCCGCGTTGTAGTAGCCGCACCCGAAGCCGTAGCAGGCCATGTCCGCGACGGGCGTCATGCCCCCGCCCGGTCCCGTGCCCGCCTTCGCCGGGGTGCCCGGCAGGGACAGCGCCACCTGCGAGACGATGACCAGCCGGTCGTGCTCGTCGAGCAGCATCTCCCGGGGCCAGCCCTCCACCTCCAGCGTCGCCGCCAGCGTGAGCTGCTCCGCGGGCCACGAGCGGTGCGCGTACAGCCGGTTGCCGGACAGCACGAAGATGCGCGTGCCGTCGTTCTGCACGAAGTCCGACTCGTGCACGCCCTCCACCTGGTTGTTGGTGCCGGTGGAGTCCTGGGGAGGCGGGGCGCCGTTGCCGCCGCCCGACGTCACCTCGCCGCCCGCGTCGTCGGCGGGCACCGGGCCGAAGACGATGCCGCCGCGCCCCCGGCCGAAGCGCTCCCAATAGCCGGGCTTCTGCTGCTCCAGCACCGTGCGCATCTGCTTCGTCGCGCTGTCCTCGATGTATTGCTCCAGCGCCGCGCAGTCGTTGAAGGTCTCCAGCCTCAGCGACTGCTGCACGGGTTGGTTCTCCAGGCCGTCCGGGGCCCTGCCGCCGTCACTACACCCCACCGCCAGGAGCGTGAGCCCCACCGTTCCGAAAAGGCTGATGCGCATGCGTGATTCCTCCCTCGAAAGCCTCGCGGGGCTCGGCGCATTGCCACGCCCATGCCAGGGGGGAATCCCGTCCGCACTGTCCGTGATTGCGGGGGGTTGGGGCGCGCGAGGGGTGGGACGCCGCTCTCAGAAACCTGAGGCGCGCACGCCCCCCGCGGGGGGAAAACCGTGGGTCTGGGGCACGAAGCGCACGAAGCGCTGCTGGAGCTGCGCGTCCATGCCCTCCAGCCGCAGCCCCATGCCCGTCTGCGAGCGGAACGCGCTGCCCATCCCGGGCGGGTTGCACCACGCCACCACCGCCTGCGCCTCGCAGGGCGTGCGCTGGCCGGCCATCACCAGCCGCAGGGACAGCCGCGAGCCCTCGCGCGCGGGCGTGAGCGTGCGCACGAAGAGGCCCTGGGGGCTGGCGTCATGGCTGAAGCCGCTGAGCGTGGGGCCGCCCTGGGTGCTGAACTCCACCACGGTGAAGAAGGGCACCCGCTCCGCGGCCCTCAGGGGGACCGTGCCCGGCGACAGGCGCGAGAGCACCTTCGCCAGCAGCTCGTCCGCGCCCAGCTGCCGCTTGAGCAGCAGCGGCGCGCCGCACAGCTCCTGCGCGCGCGCCAGCACGTCCGGCGCCTCCTCCACCCGCGACATCAGCACCAGCGGCTTGCGCGAGAACTGCTCCCGCAGGCGCGTGGCCAGCGCCAGGGCCTCTCGCGGCAGCCGGGACACGTCCACCACGAAGCCGTCCAGCCGCTCGCCCTGGGCCACGGCCTGCGCCGCCGCGTCGTCCAGGTCCTTGGCGTAGAGCACGTGCAGCCCCTCGTGCTCCAGCGCCCCGCCCAGGAAGGTGTGCAGGAAGCGGCCGCCCTCCACCAGCAGCACGCCCTTGCCGCGCGGCGGGCCCGTCCAGGCGCGCTCGCGCGACAGCCGCACCGCGGCCACCTTCGCCGCCAGCGCCTCCTGGCTCACCGGCTTGGGCAGGAAGTCATCCGCGCCCGCGCGCCCGCAGTGCATCACCTCGTGCGGCTCGTCCGCCGCCGTGAACATCACCACGGGCACGTGGCGCCCCGCCGGGTGCGCCTTGACCAGGCGGCAGGCCTCGTCCCCCTGGAGCTTCTCCAGGTGCAGGTCCATCAGGATGAGCGCCGGCGTCCGCTGCGACAGCTCCGCCAGGCACGCGTCCGCCCCCTCCAGCCCCACCACGTCGCAGCCCATGCGCGACAGGTGCAGCCGCATCACGTCCCGCGCCGTCCGCGAGTCGTCCACCACGAAGACCAAGTCTCTCGGGCGCGGAGAAGAACCGGGGGTCATCATGACTCCCGGAGATAAGCGGACTCCGGGAAAGGCACCACGGACCTGACGCGACAACGTGCGCTGGTGGACGCCTCTTCCGCGTGGCGCAGGACGTCAGCCCCGGGGCTCGGCGCGGCCGGACAGCAGCTTCGTGAGCTGACGGGCAATGAGGGCGCACTGCGCGGCGTCCCCGGCGGCCAGCGCCTCCTTGCCGCCCACCAGCAGCTGCTGCACGGTGCCCACGGCCGACTCGGCCTCCGGGCTGGGGTTCTCCCGGGCGCTCTGCTGGAGCAGGCGCGCCAGCTTCTCCCCGCGCTCCAGCAGCTTGCGGAAGGTCTCCTCCGCCTTGCGCGCGTCCACCACGCCCTGCGCGTGGGCGTAGTGGGACTGCTCCTGGCCCAGCTTCTCCGCCTCGGCCTGCGGCAGGCCGGCCCGGGCCTCCAGGCGCACCAGCTCCATGTTTCCGGAGGTCAGGTCGGTGGCCTTCACCGCGAGGATGCCCTCGCCGGACAGCTCGAAGACGACCTCCAGCGGCGTCTCCCCGCGGTTGGCGACGTGCAGGTTCTTGAGGACCACCTCGCCCAGCTTGTGGTTCTCGTCCTGGAACTCGCTCTCCCCCTGGTACACGGGGATGCGCGCCTCCGCCTGGCCGGAGGTGCCCGGGAAGAAGATGTCCGTCGCCACCACGGGCACGCCCGTGTTCTTGGGGATGAGCCGCTTCACGCGCCCGCCCATCACGCCCACGCCCAGGCTCTGGCTGGCCACGTCCAGCAGCAGCGCCTGCCCCGCCTGCCGCACCAGCTCATCCGCCTGCACCGCGGCGCCCAGCGCCACGGCCTCGTCCGGGTGCACGTCCGTGGAGGGCGCGCGGCCGAAGAAGTCCGCCACCAGCCGGCGCACCAGCGGCACGCGGGTCATCCCGCCCACCAGCAGCACCACGTCCACCGAGCGCGGATCCATCCGCGCCTCCGCCATCACGCTCTGGCAGACCTCCAGGCACCGGCGCGACAGCGGCTCGGACAGCGTCTCGAAGAAGCCGCGGGTGAGCGCGGTGTTGATCTCCGTGAAGCGCTTCACGCCCGCCGCGTGGTCCCCCAGGCCGGACACGGAGATGGTGGCCTCCTCGTGGTCGGTGAGCTCGCGCTTGGCCGCCTCCGCCGCCACCTTCAGGCGCCGCAGCGACTGCGCGTCGCGGGAGACCGCCTCCTGGAAGGAGTCCTCCACCTGCGCCAGCAGCCACTGGACGATGCGCTGATCGAAGTCCTCGCCGCCCAGCGCGTGGTCGCCGCCCGTGGCCTTCACCTCGAAGACGCCGGCCTTCACGTCCAGGATGGACACGTCGAAGGTGCCGCCGCCCAGGTCGAACACCAGCGCGCTGCCCTCGAAGCCGCGCGACAGGCCGTACGCCAGCGCCGCCGCGGTGGGCTCGTTGACCAGCCGCACCACCTCCAGCCCCGCGATGGCCGCCGCCTCCCGCGTGGCCTGGCGCTGGTTGTCGTCGAAGTTGGCGGGGACGGTGATGACGCACTTGCGCACGTCGCGCCCGAAGTGGGCCTGCGCGTCCAGGCGCAGCTCGCCCAGGATGAAGGCGGACACCTGCGTCACGGGCATCACGCGGCCGGACATCTTCACGCGCACGTCGCCCGTGGGCCCGGCCACCAGGGGATACGGCACCACCACCTTCGCCTGCTGCACCAGCTCCGGCGTGTAGCGGCGCCCCAGGAAGCGCTTGGTGGCCCACACCACCGCGTCCGGGTGCTCCTCCCCCAGGGCCTGGGCGGGCTGCCCCACCAGGCGGTCTCCCGCCCGGGTGAGGCCCACCACCGACGGCGTGAGGCGCCCTCCCGCACGCGAGGGGATGAGCCGCGGACGCCCGTCTTCCACGGTCGCCACGACGCTGTTGGTGGTGCCCAGGTCGATGCCAATGACAGGTTCTTGCATGGCGAGGGTGGGGCCACGCTACGGGCAAGGGCCGCTTCCGCCAAGTCCTGTCGCATGCACGCCGTCCGCTGCCGGGCGCCGGACTGCCTCGGGGGGCCCTCGGACCGCCGCCAGCGCACACGCCGGACGCGCCCGGCCGCCCGCCGCCCCCGGACCCCCGAGGGGCGCCGGCATCCATTGCCGCCAGGGACGCCCCATGCTAAGGGCGCCAGCGTCATGGTGAACGTCTCCATCGCCCGCCGCTACGCCCGCGCCATCCTCGACGTCGCAGCGGAAGGCAACCGCACCGACGCCGTCGCCGAGCAGCTCAACGCCTTCGCCGCCGTCGTGGCCCAGAGCCCCGAGCTGTCGGACGTGCTGCTCAACCCCGCCTACAGCCGCGCCCAGCGCAGCCGCGTGGTGGAGGCCCTGCTCCAGACCCTGCCGTCCCCGGCGGAGCCCGCGCTGGCCAACGCGCTGCGCCTGCTGGTGGACCGCAACCGCCTGGGCTACCTGCCGGACATCGCCCGGCTCTACCGCGACATGGCGGACGCCCGCGCGGGCCGCGTCCGGGGCCAGGTCACCAGCGCCGTGCCGCTCACCCCGGACGCCGTCACCCAGTTGCAGCAGTCGCTCCAGCAGCTCACCCAGCGCAACGTCGTGCTGGAGACCCGCGTGGATCCCTCCCTCCTCGGCGGCGTGGCCGCCCAGGTCGGTGGCACCCTCTACGACGGCACCCTGCGCACCCAGCTGGAGCAGCTGCGCCGCGAGCTGAAGTAGCCGCGCCCCCACCCCCGGTGCGCCCAACGTGCCGGGTTGTCCGGGCTGCCCCGCAGTCCTAGCCAAACCTGTATTTCCCGCTGGCTCGGGGAATGGGTATACTTCTGGTCAACGCGGACAAGCCCGCGTTTTCCGAGACGACCCGCCCATGCCGCAGCCCGTGTTCCAACGGCTTCCCGGAGCCCTTCCGTCACCGGGGGTTCCCGAGGAGACCCTGCCCTTCCTGGGCGCGTTGCTCAACGCGCCGGGTTGGGGGGTGGCGCTGGTGGATGGGGACTCCCGCCTCGTCTGGATGAACGACCTGCTGGCGTCGCTGTGCGGCCGGCCGGCGGGGCTGTGCGTGGGGCGCCTCCTGCCGGAGGCGTGGCCGGGCCTGGCGCCGCCCCTGTCGCTGCTGCTGGCGCGGGCGCAGTCCGGGGAGCGCGTGGCGGAGGAGCAGGTGTCGGGCCGCTTCGGCGAGGTGGGCACGCTGCGCCACCTGAGCGTGAGCGCCATGCCGGCGGGCCCGGCGGGAGCGCTGCTGCTGCTGCGGGACACCTCCGCGCGCCTGCGCGAGGAGGCGGCCCTGCGCGCGAGCGAGGAGCACATGCGCTCCATCGTGGAGATCTCCTGCGACGGGTACTTCTTCCACGACCGCGGGCAGTTCCTGGACATCAGCCCCGGCCTGGGGCGCCTCCTGGGGTACTACGAGACGGCGGAGCTGATCGGCCGGAACATCCTGGAGTGCGTGGCGCCGGAGTTCCGCGCCCCCGCCCGCGACGTGATGGAGCGCGGCGTGGAGGCCCCCTACGAGCTGGCCGTGCTCCACCGCGACGGCCGCCGCATCCCCGTGGAGGTCATGGGCCGGCCGGCCACGTACCAGGGCCGCGCGGTGCGCATGGGCGCGGTGTGGGACGTGAGCATCCGCAAGGCCGCCGAGGAGCGCCTGGCGCGGATGGAGCACTTCCGCGACCAGTTCCTGGACGCCGCGGGGGACGGCTTCAAGGCCCCGCTCCAGACGCTCCAGCACGAGGTGCTCGCGCTCCAGCACGCGCCGGCGATGCCGGAGGACCTGACCGAGCAGGTAGGGCGGGTGGGCCAGGGGGTGCGCCGGGTGGAGCGGCTGATCCGCCAGCTGCTGGACTTCACCCGCGCCCGGCTGTCCAACGGCCTGCCCGTGCACCCCGCCCCGGTCCACCTGGGCGCGCTGGCCGAGCGGGTGGTGGCGGACCGGCAGCGGTCCCACCCGGGCCGCGACGTGCGGCTCGTCCTGGGCGGGGACCTGAAGGGCACCTGGGACGGCGAGCGGCTCCACCAGCTGATGGACTCGCTGGTGGCCAACGCCCTGCACCACGGCCCGGTGACCTCTTCCGTGGTGCTCCAGCTGACGGGGCGCTGGGACGGGGTGACGGTGCAGGTGCACGACCCGGAGTGCCGGGTGCCGCCGGAGCACCAGGGCACCCTCTTCGAGCCGTTCAAGCACCGCGCCTGGTGCGCCGCCGACGACGGGCTGGGGCTGTCGCTCTTCATCGTCCGGCAGATCGCCCTGGCCCACGGGGGGCGCGTCTCCGTGGAGTCGGGGGCGGCGGACGGCACCCGGTTCATCGTGTGGCTGCCCCGCGAGGACGGCTCCCCGGCGTCCGGCGCGTGAGGCCGGGCCCGACGCCGGGCTCGCCGGGGCGGCGGGCGGGCGGGGCCCCTCACGTCCGGGACACCGGCTTACGTGCGCGATAAAGGGGCCCCGGGGTGGGGGAAGGCCCTGGCGCGTGGTGCGTTGCGAGAGTCCCGGTGGCCGTGATAGGGGGCCACCCGGTACATCAAGCTTCGTGGCGGCCAACCCCGTTCCTTCGGGCCGCCCCCTCCGCAAGGACGCAAGACCCCCATGGAAATCCGCGCCGACGAGATCAGCAGAATCATCCGGGAGCAGATCAAGGATTACGGCAAGAAGGTCACCGTCGCCGAGACCGGCACCGTGCTGTCCGTGGGCGACGGTATCGCCCGCGTGTACGGCCTGGAGGGCGCGCTCGCCGGTGAGCTGGTGGAGTTCGCCAACGGCGTGCAGGGCCTGGTCCTCAACCTGGAAGAGGACAACGTCGGCATCGCCATCATGGGTGACTTCAAGGACATCCGCGAGGGTGACTCCGTGAAGCGCACCGGGCAGATCGCCTCCGTGCCGGTGGGCAAGGGCCTGCTGGGCCGCGTGGTGAACGCGCTGGGCCAGCCGGTGGACGGCAAGGGCCCCATCGAGGCCACCGAGCACCGCCGCCTGGAGGTGAAGGCGCCCGGCATCGTGAAGCGCAAGTCCGTGCACGAGCCCCTGCAGACGGGCATCAAGGCGCTGGACGCGCTGGTGCCGGTGGGCCGCGGTCAGCGCGAGCTCATCATCGGTGACCGCCAGACGGGCAAGACGGCCGTCGCGGTGGACGCCATCATCAACCAGAAGGGCCTGGGCGTTTACTGCATCTACGTCGCCATCGGGCAGAAGCAGTCCACCGTCGCGCAGGTGGTGGAGAAGCTGACCCGCTACGGCGCCATGGAGTACACGACGGTCGTCGCGGCGAACGCGTCCGACCCGGCGCCCATGCAGTACTTCGCGCCGTACGCGGGCGTGGCCATCGGCGAGTACTTCCGCGACAACAAGATGCACGGCCTCATCGTGTACGACGACCTCTCCAAGCAGGCCGTGGCGTACCGCCAGCTGTCGCTGCTGCTGCGCCGCCCGCCGGGCCGCGAGGCGTACCCGGGCGACGTGTTCTACATCCACAGCCGCCTGCTGGAGCGCGCCGCCAAGCTGTCCGACGAGGAGGGCGCGGGCTCCCTCACGGCGCTCCCCATCATCGAGACGCAGGCGGGTGACGTGTCCGCCTACATCCCGACGAACGTCATCTCCATCACCGACGGGCAGATCTTCCTGGAGACGGACCTGTTCTTCTCCGGCGTCCGCCCGGCCATCAACGTCGGTCTCTCCGTGTCCCGCGTGGGCTCCGCGGCGCAGATCAAGGCCATGAAGCAGGTCGCGGGCTCCATGAAGCTGGAGCTGGCGCAGTACCGCGAGCTGGCCGCCTTCGCCCAGTTCGGCTCCGACCTGGACAAGGCCACGCAGGAGACGCTGGCGCGCGGCGCCCGCATGGTGGAGCTGCTCAAGCAGGGCCAGTACGAGCCGCTCTCCGTCGAGCGTCAGGTCATCCAGATCTACGCCGCCACGAACAAGGACGACGCCGCCAAGCGCGGGTGGATCCGCAACGTGCCGGTGAGCGACGTGGTCCGCTGGATGAAGGAGATGCTGGAGTTCGTGGACAGCAAGTACGCGAGCCTCGTCCAGGACCTGGTCGCCAAGCGCGAGCTGACCGCCGACATCAAGGCGACCCTCAACAAGGCGCTCACCGAGTTCAACGAGCTGTTCCAGCCGACCCCCGGCGCCAAGGTCTAGGCCGCGCCCCACGCGCGGCGCCGCAGCGACAGCCCCGTCCTCCCTTCACCCGGGAGGCGGGGCTTTTCGTTGGCCCGCGTGGGGGAGGCGCGGCGTCAGCGCAGCCGGGGCAGGATGGCGCGCAGGCTCTTGTCCGCGCTGCCCCGCGCGCCCAGCCGCTGCACGGCGGCGCGCTCGTAGGGCATCACGTTGGCGCGCTCCACCAGTTGCACGTGCGCGCCCAGCGCGGCGGGCATGGCCAGGTCCAGCTCGAAGATGTCGCCCGCGACGAGCGTGGACTCCGGGCCCGTGTGCGTGGCGTCCCAGATGCGCTTGAGCGCGGAGAAGTAGCGCCCGCGCCGCAGGTACACCGGCCGGCCCAGCACGCCGTCCAGGTGGAGCGCCTCCGGCAGCGCGTCGAACCGCGCGTCCTTCGGCTCCGCTTCCTCCAGCTGGAACTTGCGCGCGTCGCCGAAGACCTTCAGCCGCTCGCGGCCCTTGGGGGCCAGCCTGTCCAGCTTCGCCTCCACCAGCTCCGTGTGCGCGTTCGTCACCACCGACACGGGCAGGCCCGTCTCGAGCAGCGCCTCCAGCACCTCCTTCGCCTCCGCCTTGAAGGCCGTGGCCGAGTGCCGGTACGCGTCCCGGTACAGCGTCTGCACCGTGTCCGTGCGCACGGCCTCGTCGTCGCCCTTGCCGAAGCGCTTGAGCAGCCGGTGCGCGGTGCAGGTGGCCGTCAGGTACGGATCCGCGGTGGCCGGCGCGACGATGCGCCCCCCCACCTCCCAGCCGTACTGGTCCACGCCCTCATTCAGCGCGGCGACCTCCTCCGCCCACGCCTGGGACGCGTCCTGCCCCAGCACCCGGTACAGCGCGTCCTGGAAGTGCCGCTGGAAGGGCTCGCCCTCCGCCAGCACGTCCGTGAAGGTCCCATCGAAGTCCAGCACCACGCACGCGATTCCCATCCAGATGTCCTTGCGGCAGCCCGGCCGCTGGAAAGCGCGACCGTGAACGAAAGCCCCGAATGACGCCCCGTCGGCGGCCCCGAATCAAGCCCCCCTGCCCTGCTCCTGGGCGGAGCCAGATGCCAACTCCCGGAAAGCCGGATCCAACCGGGGTCGGGTGGTCCCGGTTCGCCGCCACGCCCACCGTAGAGCCTCCCGCGGGGGAGGGGGGCTCCGCGCCCATGTCCGAGCCGACTGGCACCTTTCTGGCGGAATCCACTCCCGTGCCGCAGGAGTGGCTGCGCACGGTGTTGCAGCTCCTGCCCGTGGGGGTCGTCATCGTGGACACGGCGGGCCGGCTGCTCGCCGCCAACGCCGCCGCCAGGGCGCTGTGGGGACAGGCCGCGCTGGCGGGGATGCGGCTGGAGCGCTTCGGCGCCTTCGAGGCGTACTGGCCCGGCACGGGCAAGCGCCTGCGCGGCGAGGAGTGGGCCGTGGCGCGCACGCTGCGCAACCGGCGGACCATCTCCAACGAGGAGGTGGACATCGTCGGGAAGGACGGCGCGCGCCGCACCATCCTCAACTCCGCGGCGCCGCTGTACTCGTCCGGGGGCCGGCTGGTGGGCGCGGTGAACATCAACGTGGACATCACCAAGCGCAAGGCCACCGAGCGCGCGGAGTTCTTCGTCAGCGAGGCGAGCCGGCTGCTCGCCGAGTCCTTGGACTGGGAGACGACGCTCAAGGCCGTGGCGCGGCTGGCCACGCTGGAGTGGGCGGACTACTGCATGGTGGACGTGCTGGGCCCGGACGGCGTGCTGCACCGGCTCGCGGTGAGCGCGAAGGACCCCAGGCGGCAGGCGCTGCTCGACCAGCTCCTCCCCTTCCCGCCGCGGACCGGCTCGCGCTCGCCGCTCGACCGCGTGTTCACGCGAGGCAAGCCCGTGCTCATCGCGGACATCAAGCCCCGGTGGCTGGACGTCGTGGCCCGCGAGCCGGAGCACCGCCGGCTGCTGGAGGCGCTGGCGCCGCGCTCGTCCATGCTGCTGCCCCTGGCGGTGGGACGGCGCCGCTTCGGCCTCATCAACCTGGTGTCCGCGTCGCCCGCGCGCCGCTACACGAAGCACGACCTGGGGTATGCCACGGAGTTCGCGCGCCGCGCCGCCCTGGCGGTGGAGAGCGCCCGGCTGTACCGCGAGGCCCGCGAGGCCCTGCGCGAGCGCGACGCCTCCGCGGCCATGCTGGAGGCCTTCTTCGCCGCGTCCCCGGTGGGCATGGGCTTCGTGGACCCAGACGTGCGCTATGTGCGGCTCAACAAGGTCGTCGCGGAGAACAACGGCATCCCCCTGGAGAAGCACCTGGGCCTCACGCCCCGCGAGCTGATGGGCCCCGCGGGCGGCCCCATCGAGGACCTGCTGCGCAAGGTGCTGGAGTCGGAGGTGGCCGTGGTGGACGACATGGTGGAGTACGTCGCCGGCCAGGAGCCGCGCACCTTCCTGGCCACGTACTTCCCGGTGCGCTCGGGCACGGAGCTGCTGGGCGTGGGCGGCGTGGTGCGCGAGATCACCGAGCAGCGCCGCATGGAGACGCACCTGCGCTTCCTCACGGACGCGACCACGCGGCTGGCCACGTCCCTGGACTGGCGCACCACCGTGCGCAACGTGGCGGAGCTGGTGGTGGAGCAGCTGGCGGACTACTGCCTGGTGGACATGCTGGGCGAGGACGGCGAGCACCTGGAGCGCGTGGAGCGCCGCGCCCGCGACGACGCGCTCCAGGCCCAGCTGGAGAAGTCCATGCCCTTCGCCCCGCCCCCCGGCGCCCAGACCGCCCTGCGCCGGGTGCTGGAGACGGGGCGCTCGGAGCTGGTGGTCGAGGTGGACGAGGCCGCCCTGCGCGCCTTCGCCGTCAACGACGCGCACCGGGAGATCCTGGAGGGGCTGGACCCGCGCTCGGTGATGGTCGTCCCGCTGATGGCGCGCGGGCGCACGCTGGGCGTCGTGAGCGCGGCGACGTGCTCTCCCACGCGGCGCTTCAGCACGCGGGACCTGTCGCAGCTGGAGGACCTGGCCTGGCGCGCGGCGCTGGCCGTGGACAACGCGCTGCTGTACCGGAAGGCGGAGCTGGCCGTGGCCGCGCGCGACGAGTTCGTGGCCGTGGCGACGCACGAGCTGCGCACGCCCCTGTCCGCGCTGCACCTGCAGCTGTCGTCGCTCCAGCGCACGGTGGACAAGCTGCCGTCGGACGAGTCGGAGCGGCTGGGCCAGGGCCTGCAAGGGGCGCTGCGACAGGCGGACCGGCTGACGCGGCTGGTCTCGCACCTGTTCGACGTGGCGCGGCTGGGCACGGGGCAGATGGCGCTGGAGCTGGAGGCGGTGGAGCTGTCCTCGCTGGTGCACGCGCTGGTGGCGCGGATGGAGGACGCGCTGGCCACCGCGGGCTGCGTGGCGGTGGTGCACGCGGACGCGCCGGTGGTGGCGCGGGCGGACCGGCCGCGCGTGGAGCAGGTGCTGATGAACCTGCTCACCAACGCGATGAAGTACGCGCCGGGCCTGCCCGTGGAGCTGTACGTGGAGCGCGACGGCGACAGGGCCGTCATCGCCGTGCGCGACTGGGGCCCGGGCATCCCCCCGGAGGCGCGAGAGCGCATCTTCGAGCGCTTCACGCGCAACAGCGGCGAGCACTCGCGCGCGAGCCTGGGCCTGGGCCTCTACATCTCCCGGCAGCTCGCCCGCGCGCACGGCGGCGACCTGCTCGTGGAGGCGCCACCCGAGGGGCCCGGCTCGCGCTTCGTGCTGCACCTGCCCCGGTGGAAGAAACCGTCAGGAGCGGCACCGGACTGAGGCATGCGGGCGGTGTCGCACGGCGCCACCTTGCCGCCCACCCCCGGGGGGCCATTACCCTCCAGGGCCATGGACGACGCGCGGAAAGAAGCAGCGCTCGGACGGTGGCGGTGGCTGCCCTGGGGGCTGCTGGCCGTCACGGTGGCGGTGGCCTCCACGGGCGCGTGGCTGGGCTCGCGCTCGCTGCGCGCGCTGGAGGCCCGGAGCGAGCAACTGGAGCGCGAGGCCGCCGAGTCCGAGGCCCACGTCGCGCAGCTGCAGACGCTGCGGCAGGCCATGGAGCGGCGGCTGCGCGCCCTGGAGCGCGAGCAGCAGGCAAAGGAGTGGAGCGGCGCGGCGGCGGACCTCCAGGCGAAGAGCGCGGAGGCGCAGCAGGCGCGGCGCGAGGCGGCGCTGGAGGCGCTGGGCACGTCGCTGGAGGAGGCGCTCACCTCGGGCGACGTGGCCCTGGCCCTGGAGGCCGACGCCCTGCGCGTGGAGGTGTCCGAGCGGCTCCTCTTCGCGCCCGGCGCGACGCGGCTCACCCCGGAGGGCGCCGCCGTGTTGAAGCAGGCCGCGGCGGTGTTCCGGGGCTCGCTGTCGGACCACCGCGTGGCGGTGGAGGCCCACACCGACGAGGTGCTCCCCGCGGAGCCCGGCGCTCCGGCCACCACCGCGTGGGAGCTGTCCGCCGCGCGGGCCGTGGCGGTGGTGCGCCACCTGGGCGAGCGCGAGGGGCTGGACCCGGAGCGCCTGAGCGCCACGGGCCACGCCGCGTACCGGCCGCTGGTGCCCGACGACAGCCCGCTCCACCGCGCCAGCAACCGGCGCGTCACGCTGCGGCTGTCTCCCACGCCGGTGACGCCGGAGCGCGCGGCCGTGGCCCTCACGGAGCCGCCGCCGCGGCCCATGAAGCGCCAGGCGAAGGCCAAGGCGAAGAAGACGGCGCAGCGCTGACGCGCGTGGAGTGAATAGAGCGCCGGGCCGCCCGTCAGGGGTGCAGAGGGCGTCACCCCGCCCCTGCCTCGGAGCCTCCCGTGTCCGCCTTCCGCCCCGCGCTGTGCGCCACCTTCGCCGCCGGCCTCCTCCTGGCCGCGTCTCCCGCCGAGGCCCGCTTCGGAAAGAGGACCTCGGACACCTCCGAGCACAAGAAGGACGACAGGCAGCGCGACGGCAAGCGCGACGACAGGGGCCCCCAGGTCCACGCCGCCACGCCCATCCGCGCCAGCTCGCGGAGCGAAGCCCACGCCTACCGTCCTCCGCCTCCGCCCCCGCGCGTCCGGCCCTCGTACTCCGCGCACGTCTACGGTGACGCCATCGTGGCCGCCGCGGAGCTGCTGACCGTCGCCGCGGAGACCTCCAGCCCCCAGCCCGCCGTGGTCGTCCAGCAGCAGCGCGACGTCCCGCCGATCGCGCTGCGCACGGGCCTCAACATGGCCATCCTGGGCGGCGGCGTCGCCGGGGACGCGTTCCTGGGCATCGAGGGAGAGGCGCTGGGCATCGCCGTGCAGGGCACGCAGCTGGTGCTGCCCACCGACGACGGCTCGCCCGGCACGGATGACCTCCGCCTGGCGACCGTGCACATCACCTGGTCGCCCGTGGCCACCGACCGCGTGCGCTGGCGCCTCGAGGGCGGCATCTCCACCGCCCAGGCGCCGGACGTCTTCTTCGCGGGCCCCAGCCTCGCCACGTCCCTGGAGGTCACCGTGTCGGGGCCGGTGGACCTGGAGGCGCGCGTGCAGGGCACCGCGGGCGCCTACCGGCAGCTGGACGCGAGCGCCGGCCTGGCGCTGCACCTGGGCGCGCTCGTGATGCGCGGCGGGATGCGCAGCCTCATCCTGGACGACGCGGGCCAGGTGGACGGCATCCAGCACGTGGACAGCTTCGTGGGCCCCTACGCCGGCGCCGGCCTGGCCTTCTGAAGCACCCGCGTGTCCAGGGGTGCACATGCCCCCTTCCGGACACCACCCCCCGCCCCGGGGGTCCTGGCTTCGCCGGGGGTGCCGAGGGTTGAATATTCCGGGCGAGCAGGCGTCCACATGCCGCGGCCCATCCCGTGGGCCCATGAAGAGGAGGGGTCGCCGTGGGCTTCTGGAAGACGCTGTGCGCCGCGCTCGCTGTCTGCGCCCTGCTGGGGTCCGCGCCCGCCGAGGCCCGCTTCGGCAAGCGCTCCAGGCCGAGCACCTCCGACGCCAGGGACTCCGACGACGCGGACGGCAAGCAGGAGCACCGCGCCACGCCCGCGGGCCGCGCCTCGGACGCGCCGGTGCGCTCCAGCGTGCGCGCCTCCGGCGTCGGCATCGGCTGGTTCGACGTGCTCTTCATCAGCGGCCCGGCCAGCTACCACCGCCGCGCGCGCGTGGAGGTGCCCCGCGGTCAGCGCGCGCCCCGGCCCGCGCCGCTCGTGCACCTCAACGTGCAGGGCGACAGCTTCGGCGACGTCGGCGGCGCGCTGGACCTCTTCATGGCCCTGGACGGCCAGCGCTGGGGCATGGACGCGCGCGTCAGCGGCATCGCGCTGGAGTCGGACGACGGCTCGGCGGACACGGACCGGCTGACGCTGCTGGACGCGCACCTCACCCTCGCCCCCTGGTCCACCGAGCGCGGCCGCTTCCGCATGGAGGCCGGCATCGCCAGCGCGCACGCCCCGGACGCCATCTTCGTGGGGCCCAGCCTCGCGGCGTCGCTGGAGGCGTGCATCGGCCCCTCGCCCTTCGACGTCGAGGCGCGCATCCAGGTGGTGCCCTTCCCGCACCGCCAGGTGGACATGCAGGCCGGCCTCGCGCTGCACCTGGGCGCCCTCAACCTGCGCGGCGGCTGGCGCACCCTGTACCTCAACGACGGCGGCCACCTGGACGGCGTGGTGCACGCGGACCTCTTCTCCGGTCCCTACGCGGGCCTGGGCCTGTCGTTCTGAGGGCCGGAAGCCTGAAGTAAAAACTCCCGGGGTCCCCGCGCACCGTGCGGCCCCGGGAGCGTCCGCTCGCGGCCTAGTCCTCCGACGACGCCGCGTAGGACGCCGGGGCGGACTCCGCGCCGGCGCCGTTGGCCGCGTTCGCGCGCTTCACGCGCCGCTTGGGCGGCGGGGCCAGCTTGGGCTCCATGCTGAAGACGCGCCCATAAACATCCGGCCCGTTGATGTTCACGATGACGCCGGGGTCCTTCACCTCCAGGGGCCGCGGCTTGAGCGCGTTGAGCGCCGCGTCCAGGTCGTCGCCCTGCGCGTCGAGGAGCTTGCGCGCCGCGTCCCGGGACAGCACCACCGGCCAGCCCATGGCGATGTCGTACTTCGGCCGCACGGCCTCGTCGTTGCGGACCTCCCGGTCCTTGAGCAGGGCCTTGATGGTGGTGACGCGCAGCGCTGGCATGTCCACCGGATGCAGCAGCACCACGTCCGCGTCCTCGGCCATGGCCGCCTCCAGCCCGGCCTTCACGGACGCCATCAGGCTCTTCTCCCAGTCCCTGCTCGTCACCAGCTCCAGGCTCGGGTGCTGCTCGCGCACCTTGTCCTCTTCGAAGCCCACCACGCCCAGCACCCCGCACCCCGCCTTCCCGAAGGTGGACGCCAGCGACTGGAGGAAGCTCTTGTTCCCCTCATGCTCGATGAGCGCCTTGGGGTGGGGCATCCGCCGGGGCTTGCCCGCCGCCAGGATGATCGCCACTGCCTTCATGACCCGCCTCCTCGCCCTCGACGGAAAGCCGGGGGCACCGCCAACAGGCTGTTGACCTCCTTCCGGGATTGCAGCCCGCCCGCCAGTACGAGTCGTCAGACAGCCGCCAGTCATACCTGGAGGTGTTCGCTGCCCGCCCTTTCGGCAAGGGAGGGTGTCCACCAGCGGTCAGGCGACCGGGCCCCGGGGCTTCCCCTCCCTCGCGCCGGATGGCGACAGGGGGCCTTTCAGTGCAGCCAGCCGCTGGAGGCCGCCAGCCGCAGCGGAGCGGCGACCTCCATGGTCGTTTCTTCCGGCGCCTCCAGCGCCTTGACGGTCAGAATTTCAGCCAGCCGGGCCAGCGGGCGGCGGCGGGCCACGCGGTGCAGCTCGTCCTCGGTCACCTCGCCCAGCAGGTCGCCGTCACGCCCCTCCACCACGGGCAGCACGTGCACGCCGTGGCGGTACATCTGCTGGAGCGCTCCCAGGACGGTGTCCTCGGGGAACAGGGTGATGGCGCGGGAGATGAGGGTCTGGAGCTCAGGGCTGCGGCACATCGACACGTGAGGCCTCCGGTGCTCGGCGTACGGGCGCCGTGTACCGGAGGGCCTTAGCAATCCGCTTGCCGACGTCCCCCGAGGCTCCAGGGCCCCCCGCGGATCCGCCCGCCCGCACCCCTACTTCTTCGCCGCGGGCTTCACCGACTCCACCAGCTTGCGGAAGTCCTTCTCCGCGCCGCTCACCGTCTTCTCCGGCCCGGTGAGCTTGTAGAAGAGGGCGCCCTCCGGCCCCTCCACGATGGCGCCGCGCAGCTTGAACTTCGGCTTGGGCGTGGCGGGCCCCATCATGGGACCGCCGCCCGCGTACGTGCCCTTCACCTCCACCGTGGTGACGGGCAGCCCGTTCACCTTCTCCTGCTTCGTCTTCGCGTCCTTGTCCTCCAGGGGCTTGCCGTCGGGCTTCTGGAACTGCGCCACCCAGCGCTTCACGTTCGCGTCCACCGCGCCGCCCTGCCCCTGCCCGAAATAGAAGACAGCCATTTCCGCGTCTTCCGAGTCTCCCTTCGCCGCCGGCACCTTGTATGTCGCCGCGCGCATGGGCCGGGGAGGCTGGGCGGTCCACTCCGCGGGCGCGCTCCACGTCAGGCCTCCGGCCTCCTCCGCGCTCGCGCCCATCGCCACGGTCAACGCCAACACAGTCAGCAGTCGTTTCATGGACGGCAGCGTATCCGCGTTCTTTCGCGCGTCACGCTCCGCTCCAACGCACCCAGCGTGAGACGTCCACCCATGCACGCGGCGCCACCCCACACCTGACTCGGCGCGTCAACCCCTCTCACTTTGTGACTGGTGAACGGCGTGCTACTCACTGACTTGTTTCCAGCAGTTCACCTTGGGCTGGAGGGGATTCCCACCATGAAGAAACAGTTGTTCCTCGGGGCCATGGCCCTGGGAGTCGTTGCCTGCACGCCGGAGATCGCGCAGGACGCTCCGAATACGAACGTCGGCCTCGCGGAGTTCGACCCCACGGGTTCTCCCGCCGTCGTTCCCTCTCCCAATGATCTGGCCATCAACCAGACCACGAAGCTGGTGCAGGCGCCCATCAACCCGGCGGCGTCCGCGGCGGAGCAGGAGTTCACGCGCGACTACCTGAACTCGCTGAACGGCTTCCCGACGTCGGCCATCGCCAACACGAAGGTGAAGGACCTCGACCCCAACACGGTGGACGAGCGGACGGTCATCTTCATCGACCTGTACGCGGGCACGCCGCTGGCGACGAAGCCGGTGACGCCGACCATCGCGTACAACGAGGACACGGACCTCATCAACATCATCCCCCCGGTGGATCCGAACACGGGCCTGCCGGCGTGGCCGAAGGGCGGCCGCTACGCGGTGGCGCTCATCGGCGGTGAGAACGGCCTGAAGACGAACGCGGGCTACCCGGTCATCGGGTCGGCCACGTGGGCCTTCGCCAGCTCCGCGAAGCCGCTGGTCACCTGCGAGGACCTGACCTCGCCGGACTGCGCCCCGGCCACGGAGATCATCCCCTCCTCGGAGACGGATCCGGCCAAGCGCCTGGCGGACCAGACCGCCAGCGCCCTGCAGCTGGAGCAGCTGCGCCGCGGCTACGCGCCCATCATCGACGGCCTGGTCGCCAAGGGCTTCAAGCGCGAGGACGTGGTCCTGCTGTGGACGTTCAGCGTCGTCAACCAGCCGGAGGCCACCATCAACCTGGCGGCCAACGCGCGGCTGCCGCTCATCATCCCCTTCCCCAACGACCTGGCTCGTACCCCGGCCACGGCCACCACGCCGGCGCACCTGTCGTTCGACGTCCCGGCGGAGCCGGGCCTGCAGCAGGACCTGTTCACGGGCCTGAACACGCTGGACGGCTTCTCCACCACGGGCGCCATCGTGTCGGAGAACGGCGACGCGCAGGGCGTGCTGGACGGCACCATGTACCGCGAGGCGTCGGACGGCGCGCCCCCCCGCGTGGACGCGGCGTCGCTGGCCGCGGGCGTGAAGTTCTTCAAGCTGTCCAACCTGGACAAGGGCACCCAGCCGGACGTGGTGCCCTGCCTGGTGGAGAAGAGCGGTGACTGCGGCACCAGCGTGGGCGCGGATGGCATCGTCGACGTGCCGCAGCAGCTGCAGCTCGTCCCGAAGGCGCCGCTGGATGCCGCCACCCAGTACGGCGCGGTGCTGACCACGGACCTGAAGGACACCCGGGGCCGCAACGTCGCCCCGGCCACGGCCTTCGCGCTGCTGCGCCTGGCGAACCCCGTGTTCGCCAACGGCAAGAGCACCATCTCCTCCGTGCCGGACTCGCTGGCGCAGGCGCTGGAGCCGGTGCGCGCGGCCCACAAGCCCTTCTTCGACGCGCTGGCGGCCGCGGGCCTGCCGCGCTCGAAGATCGCCCTGGGCTGGGCGTTCACCACCCAGAGCACCACGTCCATCCTGCAGCAGCTGTACGCGCTGCCCAGCGCGCTCCAGACGCCCACGAAGCCCGACTACGTCATCGAGACGACGACGCAGGTGAAGGCGGCGATGACCGGCGTCGGGCTGACGTCCGACAAGATCGGCGCGACCTACGAGGTGATGGCCAACACGCCGCTGCTGCTCACGGGCCCCTTCGGCACGCTGAACCCGAACCCCGCCCAGGCGCGCGCCACCCGCTACCCGTTCATGGTGTTCGTGCCGGCGGGCGAGGCGCCCTCCACGGGCTGGCCGGTGCTGGTGTTCGGCCACGGCCTGACCAGCAACCGCACCGCGGTGCTCGGCCTGGCCAACAAGATGACCGGCGCGGGCTACGCGGTGGTCGCGATGGACGCCATCTACCACGGTGAGCGCAGCAGCTGCGTGGGCGCCGCCGCGGTGTTGGGCACCTCGGGCACCCCCGTGGGCGACAGCGCCGCGTGCGCCGACCCCACCACCCAGGTCTGCCAGGACGACGCCACCAGCCTGTCCTACGGTCGCTGCGTGGCGAGGGATGTGGGTGACCGCGCGGCCTGCGACGCCGCGGCGCTCCCGCCGGGTGTGCCGGCGGACGTGTACTGCTCCAGCGTGCTCTCGCAGGGCCGCTGCATGGCGGACAACAAGTGCGAGGGTGGTGACTTCAAGCGCGACGGCTCCGGCGTCCCGCTCATCTCCGGCTGGAACTTCCTGAACCTGGGCAACCTGTTCACCACGCGCGACAACTTCCGCCACCACGTGGTGGACTTCAGCCAGTTCCTGCGCGTGCTGGCCAGCCCCGAGCTGAGCGCGGTGGTCAAGCTGAACGCGGCCCAGGTGGACTACGTGGGCCAGAGCCTCGGCGGCATCATGGGCACCATGTCCACCGCGGTGTCCCCGCGCGTGCGCCGCTCGGTGCTCAACGTGGCCGGTGGCAACCTGGCCGGCGTGCTGCTGACGGCGCCCGCCTTCGCCGCGCAGCGCACCGCGTTCCTGAACCAGCTGGCCTCCGCGGGCGTCAACCCGGGCACCCCGGCGTTCGACACGTTCATCAGCCTGGCGAACACCATCCTGGACCCGGCGGACTCGCGCAACTACGCGTACCTGCTGGACAACAACGCGGCGGCCGGCACGGACCCCGCCGTGCACCGCGCGTTCATCCAGTACATCGAGGGCGACCAGGTCATCCCGAACGCGAACACGCTGGCGCTGCTCAACGCGGCCAACCGCAAGGACGCGCCGCGCACGGTGGCCTCGTACATGTTCCCGGAGAGCGTCATCGGCGCCATCCCGGCCGCCAGCCGCCACTCGTTCCTCAACCACCCGCAGATCCCGGAGGCCGTGCGCAACATGGCCCAGGACCAGATCATCGGCTTCCTGTCGACCGGCGCCGTCTCGCAGTAACGCGAACCACTGAGAGAGGAATCAAACACCCATGAAAAAGACACTCTCCCTCGTGGCGATGCTGGCGGCCGGTACGAGCCAGGCCGCGGGCTTCCAGGTCGACACCCACAGCGCTCGCGCCACCGGCGCGGGCGGCGCCGCCACGGCGTGGCTGGAGGACTCGTCCTCCATCTATTACAACGTGGCGAACATGGTCGGCGTGAAGAAGCTCGACATCACGCTCGGCGACACGGGCATCCTCCCCAGCATCAACTTCCAGCGACCGGGCATGGAGCAGGAGGGGCAGCGCACCACGCTGTCGCCGCCCCCGCACCTGTTCGTGGTCTACAAGCCCTTTGAGAAGGCGGCGTTCGGCGTGGGCGTGTTCACGCCGTACGGCGCGCGCAGCCGCTGGGAGGAGGGCTTCAGCGGCCGCTTCCGCGGCTACGAGTCCTCGCTGGCGACGTACTACATCAACCCGTCGTTCGCGTATGAGCTGCACCCGCGCTTCCGCTTCGGCGCGGGTCTGGACATCGCCCGGGCCACCATCGAGCTGACGCGCGGCCTGGACTTCGTGAACAGCGAGGGCGCCGTCCACCTGGGTGGCGCGGACTGGGGCTCCGGCTTCAACGTGGGCATGCAGGCCAAGGTGCTGGACAACCTGGACCTGGGCCTCCACTACCGCAGCGCCATCGCCATCGCGTTCCAGGGCAAGGCGGACTTCCAGAACATCCCGGCGGAGTTCGAGAGCCGGCTGACGGACCAGAAGGCGCACGCGGACGTCACCCTGCCGTCCACCGTGACGGCGGGCCTGGCGTACCGGCCGCTGCCGAACCTGCTCCTGGCGTTCGACGCGAGCTGGGTGGACTGGTCCTCCTTCTCGGAGCTGGCCATCCACTTCGAGAACCCGTCGATCGACAACCCGCTGCCCAAGCGCTGGCACGCGAAGTGGAAGTACTCGCTGGGCGGCGAGTACGGCGTGACGGACGCGCTGCAGGTGCGCCTGGGCTTCACGTATGACCCGTCCCCCAGCCCCGACAGCACGCTGACGCCGGACCTGCCGGACGCCAACCGCTTCAAGGTGTCCGCGGGCGTGGGCTACGAGTTCAAGCCGTTCCGCGCGGACCTGGGCTACCAGTTCGTCGCGCTGGCGGACAAGGAGAGCACGGCGCCGGGCATGCCGGGCACGTACTCCGGCTCCGCGCACGTGCTGGGCCTGACGCTCGGCTTCAACCTGCAGTAGCCGGTTGAACCGTTCCTGAAGCACCGGGGCGCCCGGCTCCTTCCGTTCATGGAAGGGCCGGGCGCTTTCGCTTACGGTGCCGGGCCGTGAGCCCTTCCAAGCCCGGCCGCAACGACCCGTGCCCCTGTGGCAGCGGGAAGAAGTACAAGGCCTGCCACGCCGCCGAGGACCGCGCGCGCGCCGCGCAGCCTCCCCCCTCCGCCCCCGCGAACCCGCTGAAGCAGGACCTGGAGGCCGCCATGGCGCTCCTAGGCGACGCGGACGTGTCCCGCCTGTCGCAGGCGCTGGAGCACCTGAGCGTGCTGCTCCAGGCCGCGGGTCCCCAGCCGGGGCTGCGCTACGACGACAAGGCCTTCAGCGACCACGTGGGCCAGGCGCTCGCGGAGCTGGCCTCGCAGGAGGGCCTGGACGCGATGGCGGCGCGCGACAGCTTGCGCGTGGGCGTGGTGCGCGAGCTGGGCGGGCGGGGCTTCCAGGAGAAGCTGGGCGCGGCGCTGCTCGCGCAGGCGGCGAAGGGCGGGCGCACGCCGGAGGAGCGGCGGGCGCTGAGCGTGGGCGCGCTGCTGGCCACCGCGGCGAAGAAGACGGGCAAGGTGCGGCCGGAGGACAACCCGGTGCTGGACGTCGTGTTCGACGTGCAGTTCCGCGAGTGGAGCCAGAAGCACGCGGAGCTGGTGCGCAAGTACGAGTCCCTGGTCGAGGGCATGGCGCCGGAGTCCCTCACGCCCGAGGCCGCGGAGGCCCTGCGCCAGGCGGAGGCCGGCGAGCTGGACGCGCTGGTGAAGCACGTGCAGGCGGACCCCGCCCTGGTGGAGCGCATCTCGCGCGAGGCGAAGGAGCGCGCGCAGCGGGTGGAGGCCCGGCTGCGCGACCCCGCCACGCCGTCCATCTTCTCCCCGGAGGAGGAGCTGTGGCTCACCGTCGCGCTGTGGGAGCCCCTGCGCGCGATGAAGCGCCAGCCCAAGGACGCGGAGGCCCGGCGGCAGGTCATCGCCGCGCTCCTGCGCGCGGTGAAGGGCGCGGTGGACCCGGACTTCCTGGAGGGGATGCTGGAGCGCATGCGCGCGGGGGCCAGGGACCCGGCCGCGGACGAGCCCACGCGCGAGTGGCTCACCGACGCGGCCATCGCCTTCGAGGCGGAGCCCGCGCGGCTGGTGCTGGCGGCGCTGCTCACCGCGCGGCAGGAGGCGCGGGGGCGGAGCGCGGAGGAGCTGGTGGCGCTCGCGGACCTGAAGGCCCTGCCCGCGTGGACGCCGGAGCAGCTGGAGCCCTACCGGCAGCTGCTGGAGAAGGAGGGCCGCGCGGCCGGCGCCGACCGCGTCCGCCGCGCGCAGGGCTGGCTGCGCGAGCACCCCGTGCGGCTGGACGCGGAGGCCTGACGCCTCACTCCACGGCTCAGACGAAGAGCGCCTTCGCCGTCTGCTGGAGGCGCTCCGTGCCCATGCGCATCAGCTGGCCCTTGAGGCCGGGCTGGCTGACGACGTGCCGCTCGAAGGCGGCGCGCTCCAGGCGCAGCACCACGCACGGCGTCTTCGTGCGCACCGTCGCGGAGACGGGCTTGTCCAGCAGCAGGGAGATCTCTCCGAACACGTCGCCCTCGCGCAGCTCCGGCAGCAGCACGACGCGGCCCGGCTGCTCCAGCGACAGCTGACACTGGCCGCGCAGCAGCAGGTAGAAGGCGTCGCCCGGCTGCCCCTGCGTGAGGAGCACCTCGCCCGCGGGCACGGCGCGCAGGTCGAACTCGCGCGACATCGCCTGCTTCAGCGCGGGCGACAGGGTGGTGAACAGGGGGCTCGTGCGCAGCAGGTTCTCCACCAGCCGGCGCTGGTAGAAGGCGTGCACCGCCGCGTCCGCCTCCGGGTGCGCCGCGCTGACGCGGGCGAGCGACTGGCGCTTGAGCTCCAGCAGCACGGAGCGCTCGCGCACCTCCACGCTGGCGAGCCGGGGCCCCTCCGACACCAGCGCCACCTCGCCGAAGAAGTCCCCCGGCCCCAGCGTGGCGACGACCTGGCGCGCGTTGCCCTCCACCCGGCGCGCCACCTCCGCGCGGCCCTCCACCAGCGCGAACATGGAGTCGCCCGGCTGGCCCTCCTCCACCACGCGCTGGCCCGGCCAGAAGGCGCGCACCTCCAGCGCCGCCACGAGCGCCACGAAGGCGTCGCGCCCCACGGCGGACAGGACGGGCACGCCCGCGTCCTCGCCGGCCGGCCCCCAGGCGAAGGTGGGGGCCAGGGCGCCCGGGGGCCGGGCGAAGCGCTCCGCCAGGGCGCGCACCGTCTGGGGGCGCGCGCCGCGCGACAGCACCGCGGCGGCCACCGCGCGCAAGAGCGCCCCCGCGCGGGTCCAGGCGAGCGCCGCGTCGTCGTAGGCGCGGGCGGCCTCGGGGGCGCGCTCCAGCCACTCCAGCAGCTCCGCGACGCGCTGGTGGATCTCCGCGTCCTCCGGCGCCTCGCGCAGGGCGGCCTGGTAGCCGGCCAGCGCCGCGTCCAGCTTCCCCTCGGCGGCGAGCGTCGCCGCCTGGGCCTTCAGGGACCGCGCGTGTGGGGGATGCGCCATGCGCGCCTCTGTAACCCAGCCGCGCGACGCACGCACCCGTTCGAGGGGGCGGACGTTCAGCTGCTCAAGTCCCGCACCCGCTCCGCCAGGCTCTGGGTGAAGAGGCGGTAGATGCGCAGGGCCGCGGCCTCGTGCGTCTCCAGGAAGTATTGGAAGTCCGTCCGCGTGACGCGCAGGGCGCGCACCACCGTGTGCGCGCGCACATGCGCGGACACCGGGCCGTCGAGGATGAGCGAGATCTCCCCCAGGAACGCGCCCGGCCCCAGCATGTTGAGCTGGCGCGCGTCACGGCCCGGGCCGGTGGACACGCTCACCATGCCCTCCAGCAGCACCACCAGCCCCATGCCCCGGGCGCCCTTCTCCAGCACCGTCGTGCCCGCCGGCACCAGGACGGGCCGGGCCAGGCGGTAGAGGTCGCGCATGTCCTCCAAAGACAGACCATCGAAGATGGGGATGGCTTTCAGGTAGCCATAGCCATCCACCACCGGCGGCGCCTGCTCCGCCGCGGACGCGCCCTCCGGCGCCGACGCGAGCCCCAGCTGCTGGAGCAGCCGCGCCTGCTCCGCCTGGAGCAGCAGCAGCCCCGCCCCGGACGCGTGCTTGATGCCGTCCGCCAGCAGCACCAGCGCGCGCCACGTCGCGCCCTCCGCGTCCAGCAGCTCGCACATGCGCAGGACGGCCTCCGGCCGCTGCGGGTCGTCCACGGGCACCGCGCGCAGCATCTCCAGCTCCGCGTGCGCGTTGCCCAGCACCCGGAACGTCCGCGCCGCCTCCAGGGGCCGGTGCATGCGGCCCAGGAGGTGCGCCAGCGACTCGCGCGCGCCCAGCGCCTGGTACAGCGACAGCGCCTGCTCCAGCGAGCCGGCCCGCTCGAAGGCCGCCGCCGCGCGGGCCTGCTCCCCCACCCGCAGCCACGCCTCCGCCGCCAGCAGCGGCGCCCCCGCCTGCTCGTACAGCGGCGCCGCGCCCCGGTCGTCCCCGTCCGCCTCCAGGAGCCGCGCCGCGCCCGCGAAGTCGCGCGCCTGCCGCAGCACCTCCACCAGCTGGGTGCGCGTGGCGGCGGGCACCCCCAGCGCCTCCTCCAGGACCCGCTCGCGCTGCCCCGCCCCCATCGCCTCGTACGCGCGCACCGCCTCCTCCACCGAGCCCTCCAGCACCCGCGCCCACACCGCTCGCGTGGCGCTGGAGCCAGGGCCCCCGGCCACGTCACCCACGTTCGAATCGTCTGGAGTCACGGCCTTGTCGTTCCTCCCAGACACCCTGGCGGACAAGGGAGGTCCACGCCGGGGTCCAGGACCCTGATTCCGTAGCATCCCGAAACATGGAAAGCCAGCCATCACGGCCATCAACGACAGGCCTTGGACAGACTGTCCACCGCGAGAATCGGATGCGCGGAACCTGAGAGGTGGGGGTTCACGGGAACCCCGCGCTCCAGGGTGGCTGTCGTGTGTGAGAGGGATTCCCCACCTTCAGGCATCCCTGCCCCAGGGACTCCTACCCAGCGAGGGGTGGGCGCTCAGCTGGCGCGCGGGTCGGGCGCGTCCGCGTCCGGCGCCACCCTGCGCCACGCGGGGAAGGGGTCCTGGAGCCGCGCCCAGGCCCTGGGCCCCTTCGCCAGCTCCCGGGGCGTGAGCAGGCAGCGCTCCAGCGCCTCCACCAGCGCGGCGGGGTCCGCGTCGCGGGTGATGAAGACGAGCTCCTGGCGCCGGTCCCCATACGGTCCGGCCGCCACGTCGCGCTCCAGCTCCTCGCGGACCTCTGGCTCCTCGGGCCACTCCTCGCGCGGCAGCGCGGCCCACCAGAGGCCCGCGGGCTCGAAGCTGCACGCGCCGCCCGCCTGCGCCCACAGGCCGGTGATGTCCATGCGCGTCGCCAGCCAGAAGAACCCCTTGCTGCGCAGCACGCCCTTCCAGCTCCCGTGCACGAAGTCCCAGAAGCGCTTCGGGTGCAGGGGCACGCGGCTGCGGAAGACGAAGCTGCGGATGCCGTAGGCCTCGCTCTCCGGCACGTGCTCGCCCCGCAGCTCCTGGAGCCAGCCCGGGGCGCGGCTCGCGCGCTCGAAGTCGAAGCGGCGCGTGTGGAGCACCTCCGCCAGCGGCACCCGTCCCCGCTCCGCGCGCACGAGGCGCGCCTGGGGGTTCAGCCGGCGCAGCACCGCCTCCAGCCGTCCCAGCGCCTCGGCGTCCACCAGGTCCGTCTTGTTCAGCACCAGCACGTCCGCGAACTCCACCTGCTCCACCAGCAGGTCCACCACCGTGCGGTCGTCCTCCTCCGCCAGCGCGAGCCCCCGCTCCGCGAGCCCCTCCGCCCCCTCCCAGTCCTTCAGGAAGTTGAGCGCGTCCACCACCGTCACCATCGTGTCCAGGCGCGCCACCTTCGACAGGCCCTGGCCGTCCTCGTCCTCGAAGGTGAAGGTCTCCGCGACGGGCAGCGGCTCGGAGATGCCCGTGGACTCGATGAGCAGGTAGTCGAAGCGCTTCGCCTTCGCGAGCCTCGCCACCTCCTTCAGCAGGTCCTCGCGCAGCGTGCAGCAGATGCAGCCGTTGGACAGCTCCACCAGCTTCTCGTCCACGCGGCGCAGCGCGGCCCCACCGCCGCGCACCAGCTTCGCGTCGATGTTCACCTCGCTCATGTCGTTGACGATGACCGCCACCCGCAGGCCCTCGCGGTTGTGCAGCACGTGGTTCAGCAGCGTCGTCTTGCCCGCGCCCAGGAACCCCGACAGCACCGTCACCGGCAGCCGCGCGTCCACCGCCCCGCGCGCCCGGCTCACGGCTTGCCCTCCACGAAGAGCACGTGCTTGCGCACCCTCGGGTCGTACTTGCGCTTCTGGAGCTTCTCCTGCGACTTCCGCTTGTTCTTCGTCGTCGTGTAGCAGTAGCCGGTCCCCGCCGAGGACACGAGCTGGATGATGGCGCGGTTTCCCTTGGGCATGGTCGCTTTTGTAACTCAGTTGCATTAACGCCGCAAGCCCTAGGAGTGGGCCGGCCGGGGACGCCGGCTGGCTGCCGGGCGTCCGTGGAGTCAGTGACGGCGGGGCACCCCGGGCGCAGGCGCTGCTATGCAGGGGCGGGCCGGGCGCTATCGTGGGGGCCATGGGGCCTGCCCCGGAGCGCCGGATGCGAAAGCGACGAGTCACGGGGGCTTGGGCGGCTGGCGTCCTGGCGGCGGGCGCGGCGTGGGCGCACGCGGGCCTGCCGGAGTCGTCCAACGTCACGCTGCGGCGAGGCCACCCCGAGGACTTCTTCGTGGGGGCCACGTTCGGCGCGGTCATCTCGCGCGACCGCGGACGGACGTGGCGCTGGGTGTGCCCGGATGCCATGGGGTACGGCGGCTGGCGCCCGGAGTCCTTCGTCTGGCGCGAGACGGGGGAGCTCCTGGCCGCGACGGGCAACGCGCTCCTGTCCTCGAAGGACGGCGCGTGTTCGTGGTCATCGCACCCGGCGTTCAAGGACACCTGGGTGACGGGGCTCGCGGCGCACCCCATGGATGACGCGGTGCTGTACGTGACCACGGGCCGCTCCACGTCGGCGACGAACGGGGTGTTCCGTTCGGATGATGGTGGAGCGACGTGGCGGGCGCTGCCGCTCCAGCGCGCGGGGGTCCTCTTCTCCGCCGTGCGCGTGTCCACGCCGGCTCCCCGCACGCTCTACGTGTCCGCGTCGGACACGGCGCACATGTATCTGTTCCGCAGCGATGACGCGGGCGAGACGTGGGAGGAGCTGCCGCAGGCCTTCCCGGACCTGGTGCGCCCGTTCGACTTCGTGGTGACGGCGACGGACCCCGTGGCGCCGCTCGGTGTCTGGGCGCGCGTGTCCGCGCAGGGATACACGCACGTCCTCCACAGCACGGACGGCGGGCGCACCTTCACCGCGCGCACGGGCGCCGGCATCGACGACGTCTTCGTCAACATGGACGTCTCCGCCGACGGCGGCACCGCGTGGGTGTCCACGTACAACTCCTTCTTCCGCAGCCAGGCGGGCGGGGCCTTCTCCAAGCTGGAGCTGCCCACCGGCAACGCGTGCGTGACGCGCGTGGGAGACGTCATCTACGGCTGCGGCTCGCCGTGGCTCCATGACTGGTCGCTGG
Organism: Corallococcus sp. RDP092CA; assembly: GCF_041903675.1. NCBI lineage: Bacteria > Pseudomonadati > Myxococcota > Myxococcia > Myxococcales > Myxococcaceae > Corallococcus > Corallococcus sp. RDP092CA. The sequence goes on from NZ_JAYESI010000034.1 coordinate 47,103, forward strand.
CGCGCAGCAGCGACGAGGGCTCCACCTGGGAGCCCCTCTTCAGCCTGGAGCAGATTCAAGGCAGCCATCCGTGTCCGGCGGGCACGCCCGTGCGCGAGCTGTGTCCGTCGCGCTGGCCCCAGCTCGCGCAGACGATTGGCGCGCCGCTCTACCCGGACGGCGCGCCGGATGCGGGGGCCCCGCCGACCGACGACGCGGGCACGCCCGCGGAGCCGAAACCGTCCTCCGGCTGCGCCGCCGCGCCCTCGGGTGCGCTGCTTCCCCTGCTGCTCCTTCCCCTGTGGCGCCGCGGCCGGCGGCGCGAGGACCCATGACCATGAAGCTGAAGACGTTCCTGCCGTGGAGCACCGCCGCCGTCGCCCTGCTGGCCCTGAGCGCGTGCAGTGACGACGACGCCCCCCAGGCCACCGCGTGCGACGAGCCGCTGTACGCGGGCGGCGCCACGGATGAAGCGTGGCGCACGCTGGAGGATGCGCGGAACCAGCCCGTGGACAGCTCGCGCGCGGTGACGCTCGTGTCGCCCGAGCCCGGTCAGTCGTACTTCACGGACCAGTCCGCGCCGCTGTGGCGGTGGACGTCCCCGCTGCGCGCGTCGCTGGAGCGCCCGGGCCGCACGTCGCCCCGGCTGCCCATGCGGGAGGTCCGCCCGCGCGAGTCGAAGCGCTCGGTGCTCGCGTGGCTGGGCAACCTGGTGCTGCCCACCGCCGAGGCCCACCTGCCGCCATACACGGGCGACCTCTACTGGGTGAAGGTCTACGCCGCAGGGCGCGAGTGCCCCCTCGCGCAGGTGTTGACGTCTGAGTTGCAGTGGCAGCTGGATGACGGCTCCTGGCAGACGGTGAAGGACGCGGCGGGCAAGGGGCTGTCGGTGCAGGTGGTGAGCGCGTACCTGGTGCAGAACCGCATCACGGAGGGGCCCTACACGATGGGGACCGCGGTGCCCTTCACGATGGGGATGGCCAGGTGAGGTGGGCCGTCTGGCTCTGCGCGCTGGCGCTGGGCGCGTGCACGGAGGCCGAGCCGCCGGAGCCGGGCTCGGGCGTGCCCGAGCTGACGTACGCGGAGCCGGCGCCCTGGACGCGGGGCGGCTCGACGGTGCCTCCGCCGGGGCCGGCCGGGCGGCTGCTGGTGACCAACAGCCTGGATGACTCCGTGAGCCTGCTGGAGCTGGACGGGCTGGGCACGCCGGGCTGGGGCGAGCTGGCGCGGGTGCCGGTGGGGCTCAACCCGGTGGAGCTGGAGGGGCCGCACCACACGGCGGTGTCACCGGCGGGCGACTTCTACTACGTGGGCATCTCCAACTACGTGCCGGGTGGCGGCTCGGGGCCGCATGGCGCGCATGGCACGGGCACGGCGGACGGCTACTGCCTGAAGCTGAGCGCGAAGGACCACCGGCTGGTGGCGTCCACGCGCGTGGATCGCAACCCGGGGGACGTCATCGTCAGCGCGGATGGGCGCACGCTGTACCAGACGCACTTCGACCTCTTGCGCATCGCGGACGTGGCGCGGCAGGGCGGGGCGGAGGAGGACATGGTCGCGCGCATGGTCATCCTCGACGCGGAGACGATGACGGTGAAGGAGCGGGTGGAGGTGTGCGCCGCGCCGCACGCGGTGCGCCTGTCCGCGGACGAGCGCACGGCCTACGTGGCCTGCTGGTCGGACGAGGTCGCGGTGGTGGACCTGGCGGCGGAGGGCCGGCCGGTGACGCGGGTGAAGGTGGCGGCGGGCGCGGGCACGGCGGTGAACCCGCGTCACCAGCCCTACGCGCTGACGGTGTCGCCCACGACGGGGGACGTGTGGGTCAGCTCGCTGGCGAGCCGGCAGGTGCAGGTGCTGGAGCCCGGGACGCGCACGATGAACCCGGAGCGCACGGTGTACCTGCGCGGCTCGCCCATGTTCGGCGCGTTCACGCGGGACGGCCGCACGCTCTACATGCCCTATCAGCAGGAGGACGCGGTGGCGGTCATCGACGCCGCGACGTCCACGGTGTCGCGCACGGTGCAACTGTCGCAGGCGGGCTGTCTCAACGTGCATCAGCTCATGCTGACGCCGGACGAGCGCCACGGGCTGGCGGTCTGCGAAGGAGACCACCTGGGCCCGGGCACGTTGCACGTCGTGGACCTGGCGGAGGGCGCGGTGGTGGCCACGGTGAAGGTGGGCATCTTCCCGGACTCGGTGAGCCTGCTGCGAGGGCAGCCGTGAGGGGCCTGCGCGGGGGCGTGGCGGCGCTGCTCATGGGCGTGCTGACCGGGTGCGGGGGCGAGGAGGGGCCCCGGGCCGCGGCGGACTACGGGGAGGCGCTGTTCCAGAGCTCGGAGTTGTCGTCGAGCGAGTACAACCGCTTCTCGTGCGCGACGTGCCACGCGACGACGCGAGAGGCCCCGGCGGGGCGCATCGACTCCGGGCACACGCTGTTCAACGTGGCGGCGCGGCCCAGCTGGTGGGGCGGCAACGAGACGCGGCTGCTGGACGCGGTGAACTTCTGCTACGTGAGCTTCATGCGCGGGGTGAGGAAGCTGGACGCGGAGGCGCCGCGCGCCCGGGCGCTGTATGAGTACCTGTCGCGGATCAGCCCGGACGCGCAGGCGCCCGCGCTGCCCTTCACGGTGGTGAAGGACATCCAGGACGTGCCCCGGGGCGACGCGACCCGCGGCGAGGCGGTGTACCGGGCGGCGTGCCAGAGCTGCCACGGCGCGGCGCACACGGGCGAGGGCCGGCTGACGGACCTGGCGTCGGTGCTGCCGGAGGTGACGCGGGAGTACGACCGGCTCTTCCCGGGCATCCCGCACGCGCAGGTCGTCATCGAGAAGGTACGGCACGGGCCGTTCTTCGGCGTGGGGGGCAACATGCCCCTCTACAGCACGGAGGCCCTGTCCGACGCGGACCTGGGCGCGCTGCTCACGTACCTGGGGCTGTAGCCGTGCGCTGAGCCTGTCCGACCCGTGGACAGGCGAGGAGGAAGGGGTCGGGCCTCCCGACCCTGCCCATGCGCGCCCGGCCGCCGCACCTGTAGAACCACTCATGGCTTCATCGGGTTCACAGGAGCGGGGCCCTTCCACCGGAGAGCCGATGCCCATGCAGGGCCGGTCCCCCGCGTCCCTGTCGGAGCTGCTGGACACCGACCGCGACGCGCTCCTGGAGGACTGGGTCGCCCGGGTGTCCCCCCTCTTCGCCCCCCTGCGCATGTCTCGCGAGCAGCTGATCGACGCCCTGCCCGCCCTGCTCGATGAGCTCCACGCCGTGCTCGTGGAGGCGGAGGAGGACCCCGACCGCCTCCCCCCGCCCCACCCCAGCGAGTCCGCGGTCGCCCACGGCCGCCAGCGCCTGCGCCTGGGCGCCGACGTGCCCCTGCTCACGCGCGAATACGCCCTCCTGCGCGACTGCGTCCTGGCGCGCGCCGAACACGCGGACCTGGACGTGCCCCTGGCGCAATGGCGCGTGCTCTGCGCCTGCCTCGACAACGCGCTGGCCCAGGCCGCCATCCCCTTCGCGTTCGACAGCGCCGAGCGCCGCCACGCCGAGGCCGAGGAGCGCGAGCACTTCTTCCAGCTGTCCCCGGACATGTTCTGCATCGCGGGCCTGGACGGGTACTTCAAGCGCGTGAACACCTACTTCATCCACGTGCTCGGCTGGAGCGAGGCGGAGCTCTACCAGCACCCCTACACGGAGCTGCTCCACCCCGACGACCTCGCGTCCACCCGCGAGGAGCTGCGCAAGCTGTCCCAGGGCCTCCCCACCCTGCGCTTCCAGAACCGCCTCCGCACCCGCGACGGCCGCTACCGCTGGCTCGCGTGGGCCGCGCGCCCCGTGCCCGAGCTGGGCCTCATCTACGCCGCCGCGCGCGACATCACCGAACAGAAGACCGTGGCCCAGGAGCGCGAGCGCCTGCTGGAGGCCGTGCGCGACAGCGAGGCCCGCTTCCGCAACATGGCGGACCACGCCCCCGTCATGCTCTGGGTGACGGACGCGCGGGGCTCCACGACCTACATGAACCGGGGCTGGTACGCCTTCACCGGCCAGACCGAGGTCACGGGCCTGGGCTTCGGCTGGCTCGACGCCGTCCACCCCGACGACCTGGGGCGCACGCAGCGGACCTTCGAGAGCGCCAACGCCACCCGCCAGCCCTTCCGCATGGACTACCGGCTGCGCGGCGCGGACGGCCACTACCGCTGGGCCGTGGACACTGGCTCGCCCCGCTTCGACGCGGAGGGCCACTTCCTGGGCTACATCGGCAGCGTCATCGACATCTCCGACCGCAAGCAGGCGGAGGTGGAGCGCGAGGCGCTGCTCGTCCGCGAGAGCGCCGGGAGCGCGCGCTGGAGACCATCGAGCGCAACGCGCGCGCGCAGGGCCAGCTCATCGAGGACCTGCTCGACGTCAGCCGCGTCGTGTCCGGCAAGCTCAGGCTGGACGTGAGGCCCGTGGACCTGGACGCGGTGGTGCAGCAGGCGCTCGAGTCCGTGCGGCCCGCGGCGGACGCGCGCGGCATCCAGGTGAGCGCCCTGGTGGACCCCCCCAGCAGCGTGATGGGCGACCCGCACCGGCTCCAGCAGGTGGTGTGGAACCTGCTGTCCAACGCGGTGAAGTTCACGCCCAGGGGCGGACGCGTGCGGCTGGTGGTGGCGCGGCGCGACTCCACCGTGGAGCTCACCGTGGAGGACACCGGCCAGGGCATCGCCGCCGCCTTCCTGCCCCACGTCTTCGAGCGCTTCCGCCAGGCCGACAGCGGCAGCACGCGCAAGACGGGCGGCCTGGGGCTGGGCCTGGCCATCGTGCGGCACATCGTGGAGATGCACGGCGGCACCGTCTCCGCCACCAGCGGCGGCGAGGGCCGGGGCTCCACCTTCACCATGCGGCTGCCCTTGTCCGCCACCCAGCGGCGCGACCTCGCCACGCCGCCGTCGCCGAGGCCGCCCGCGCCGGACCGGGCGCCCGCGCCCCCGCCGGAGCTGAGCGGCGTGCGCGTGCTCGTGGTGGATGACGAAGAGGACGCGCGGGAGCTGCTGCGCACGCTCCTGGAGGACAGCGGCGCCCAGGTGGTGACCGCGGGCTCCGCGGCGGAGGGGCTCCAGGTGCTCCAGGCGGAACATCCGGACGTGCTCGTCTCCGACATCGGCATGCCGGGCACGGACGGCTATGGCTTCATCGAGCGCGTGCGCACGCTGCCCCCCGCCAGGGGAGGCCGCACCCCGGCGGTGGCCATCACCGCCTACGCCCGCTCCGAGGACCGCACCCGCGTGCTGCGCGCCGGCTTCCAGAGCCACGTGCCCAAGCCCGTGGAGCCCGGGGAGCTGCTCGCCGTGCTCGCGTCGCTCGCGGGCCGCTACCCCGCGCCCCCGAGGCCCTGACGGCCGCGGCGGCTCGTGGGACACCCGACGCGGCCGCGCGCATCCTCCTGGCCAGCGGGCGGGGGCAGGGCTTACCTTCCCCCGGCATGCGTCCACCGCCCGGACAGCTGGCGATGTTCGACGCCCCGGCGCCCGGGCGGGAGCCGGCGCGCTCGCGGCTGCCCTCGCGCGAGGACGCGCTGCCCCGGGCCGCGGAGCTGGCCCGATGCGTGTCCGCGCTCCTGGGCCAGCCCGTGCACCTGCGCCTCACGGACAACCGCGCCACCCTGGTGAGCTACCGCCGCCTCCCCGACGGCGTGCGCCTGCGCCTGCACCACCTCTTCCTGGACGCGCCGGACCCCGTGGTGCGTGCCCTGGCCCGCTACGTGGCCGGCGACACCGCCTCCGGCGAGGTGCTGGAGGCCTTCAGCCACGCCCACCAGGGCCAGGTGCGCCGCGAGCGCAGGCCCGGCGCGCCCCTGCGCACGCGCGGCCGCTGCTTCGACCTGAAGGCCGTCCACGCCCGGCTCGACGCGGCGTACTTCGACGGGCGCGTGCGCGCCGTGGAGGTGGGCTGGGCCCGCCGTCCCGGCCGCCGCACCCGCCGCACCATCCACCTGGGCGGCTATGACGCGCGCCTGCGCGAGGTGCGCGTCCACCCCGCGCTGGACCGGCCCCACGTGCCCGCCTTCGTCGTGGACTTCCTCGTCTTCCACGCGCTGCTGCACGCGGACCTCTCCGCCACCGACGCGGCCCAGGACGTCCACGACGCCTCCGGCCGCTGCGCCGCGGAGCACACCCCCACCTTCCTCGCGCGCGAGGCGGCCTTCCCCCTGCGCGAGGCCGCCTGGCGCTGGCTCCTGGAGAACCTGGCTTCGCTGCGACGCGGGTGACCGCCCGTCCCGGGCGCTGACCTGTTCCCGACACGGTCACGCGGCCGTGACACGCGCTCCCCTCCCCTCCCGGAACAGGGTGGCGGGCGCGGGGCGCGCGCTGCATGCTGTCCCCCCGATGCGCTTTTTCAGCGTGGAAGAGGCCAGCCGGCTGGTGCCGTTGCTGACGAAGACCTTCGGGCGCGTGCGCCCCTGGGTGGAGCGCGTGCAGAAGCTGGCGGAGCTGCTGGACGGCCCGGAGGCCCCGCCCGACACCGCCGAGGTGCGCTCCTTCCGCGAGGAGCGCGACGCGCTGCTGGAGCGCATCCGCGGCGAGCTGGGCCCGCTCCAGGAGATGGGCCTGGAGATCAAGGGCGCGGACGGCCTGGTGGACTTCCACGCGCGGCGCGGCGAGGAGCCCGTCTACCTCTGCTGGCGCTATGGCGAGGACACCGTGGCCCACTGGCACGACCTGAAGGCCGGCTTCTCCGGGCGCCGCCCCATCGACAGCCCGGACGACTTCGAGCCCACCTACCTCAGCTGAGGCGCGCTCACTTCGACAGGCTCTGGTGCAGCAGGCCCAGCTTGTTGCGCGCGGCGAGCAGCTGCTGGCGCAGCGACTCCGCCTGCCGGCCGATGTCGGAGAACCTCGCCTCCTCCGCCGCGCGCGTCAGCGTGGCCGCCTCGTCCGCCACCTCCGCCATGCGCGCCTGGAGCGCGGTGAAGACCTCCGTGAGCCGCGCGTCCTCCTCCGCCGTGCGCGTGGGCTGCTGGCGCAGCGCCGCGAACTCCTGCATGCGCCCGTTGAGGTCCGCCGCGCTCTGCCCCAGCGCCCCGTAGCGCGTGAGCAGCTCCTTGAAGACCTCCGTGCGCTGCTGGAGCTCCTGCGCGCGCGCGTTGACCGCGTCCGCCTGCGCCTGCTGCCGGTTGCGCACCCCGGCGATGGCCTGCACCAGCGCGCCCACGCGCAGGCGCAAGGCGTCGTCCAGGTCCGCCAGCTCCTTGAGCATCTTCGACGCGCGCTCCAACTGCTTCTCCGACGTCATGGGCGCTTCCTTCAGCTGCTCCGACAGCGCCTCGAAGCGCACCAGCTCGGCGTCGAGGGCCTGCGCGGCGGAGACCAGCTCGGAGGGCGGGGGCGTGTCACGCTTGCTCATGGGGCCAGGAGGATGCCACGCCGCCCGCCCCTCCCCCGCGGGTCGCCTGCCTGCCTCGGGAGCCTGTGCTCGCGGGAGGACACTGCGACCGGGAGGCCTCGCCAAAGAGGGGGGGCGTCTCCAGCTTTCCGTGACACGTCGCATCCGGAGGTCTTGAAGCCATGCCCGTGGATTTCTCCATCACCGTGCTCGTCACTGGCGCGACCGGCCAGCAGGGCGGCGCCGTCCTCCGCAAGCTCGCGGACCGGGGCCACCACGTGGTGGCGCTGGTGCGCGACGTGGACACCCCCGCGACCCGGGCCCTGCGCCGGCCCGGCGTCACCCTGGCCCAGGGCGACTTCGACGACCCGACCTCCCTGGAGAGCGCCATGCGCGGCGTGGACGCCGTCTACGCCATGGCCACGCCCTTCCGGGAGGGCGGCGCGGACGCGGAGGTCCAGCACGGCAAGAACCTGGCGGACGCGGCGAAGCGCTCCAACGTGCGGCACTTCGTGTACTCGTCCGTGGCGGGCGCGTCCGAGCTCACCGGCATTCCCCACTTCGACAGCAAGCACGCCGTGGAGCTGTACCTGCGGCGGCGCGACATGCCCTTCACCATCCTGGGCCCCACCTACTTCATGGAGAACCTCCTCCGCCCGCCCACGCACGACCTGCTGGCGAAGGGGACGCTGGCCCTGGGGCTGCCCGCGACGCGCGGCCTGCAGATGGTGGCCGTGGAGGACCTGGCCGGCTTCGCGCTGCACGTGCTGAGCGACCCGGAGCGCTTCATCGGCGAGCGCATCGACGTCGCCTCCGACGAGGTGACGGGCCAGCAGGCGGCCGCGTTGCTCTCCATGGTGAGCGGCCACCGCATCAACTTCGAGCAGGTTCCCCTGGCCCAGCTCCAGCAGCAGAGCGAGGACCTGGCGGCCATGTTCGAGTGGCTCGACCGCGTGGGCTACCACGCGGACATCCTCACCCTGCGCAACAACTACCCACGCGTGGGCTGGCAGAAGCTCGAGGACTGGGCGCGCCACCAGACCTGGGACTTCATCGCCGCGCCCTCCTACCTCGAGGAGGCCGCGCAGCCGGTGACACCCCAGCCCTGAGCCCCCCGGCCGGCCGCCCGCTCTCCGGGGTGGAGCACGGGGCATGTCCTCCACCGGACGCCACGGACGTTACGTTGAGACGGGAGGAGGCATGCGATGCGTGGAGCACTGGGGCTGGGGGCCTTGGCGTTGAGCCTGGTGGCGGGCTGCGCGGCGGAGACGAAGCTGCGGCCCACGCCGGAGGCGGGGGTCCTCCAGGGCAACAAGAGCAGCGCCATCACGGAACAGCAGGGCGTGCGGCTGACGGCGGACGGCTCGGCCTGGCGGGGCTCCCCGTCCGACCTGGAGCGCCGCGTCACCCCCGTCTACGTCCGCCTGGAGAACCAGGGGCAGCGCCCGCTGCGGCTCCAGTACAAGGACTTCGCGCTGGTGGGCCAGGAGTCGCGCTTCCGCTACAGCGCGCTGCCGCCCCTGTCCCTGCGGCGGGCCACCTCGTCGCGCGACGCGGAGGCGCCCGCGAGCATCCGCCCGGCGGCGCACCGCGGCAGGGTGTGGGTGGGCGGCGGCTCCCCCTATGGTCCCTGGCGCGGCTGGGGCCCCCGAGGGTACGGCCCGTGGGGCAGCCCCTTCTACGACCCGTACTCCCTGGGCCCGACGTACTACGAGCCCCCGCTGCCCACCGAGGACATGCTCAACGACGCGCTGCCCGAGGGCACGCTGGAGCCCGGCGGCACGATGGCGGGCTTCCTCTACTTCCAGGGCGTCGCCCACCGCGAGAGCGCGGTGACGCTCCAGCTGAGGCTGGTGGACGCGGAGACGGGGGAGCCGTTCGGTTCGCTCGGCATCCCCTTCGAGGTGAGCACGAAGTAGCTAGTGCAGGAGCGTGCTGGGCGGGGCGTAGGGGGAGCGGCCGCCGTCGTGCGCCAGGTCCAGCAGCGGCGCGTCCTCCGGCTGGCCCAGCGCGCGCCGCGCGTCCGCGCCCCGCACGGGCAGGCCCAGGAGCGGCCCCAGGAGGAACAGGTCCAGCGCGCCGGAGAGCAGCGGCACCAGGCCCGTCAGCGCCACCACCGCGCCCCGGGACGTGCCCGAGCCCAGTCCGCCCAGGACCATGCCCGTGCCCGCCAGAATCCGAACCCACCGTCCGTTGCGTGACGTGATGAAGCCGACCATGAACACCTCCCCACGCCGAAGATGAACACGCGGCAGGGGGCGACCATGGCCGGTGTCCACCCGGCGACCCTCCGCCCCGGGGGCTCGCCCGCCCGCTCGCCGCACGGCGGGCCAGCAGGAGGCCGTCCGCGAGGGCATACTGCGGCCCCGTGAGCGAGACCGAAGGGAAGGCCCCGGTGGACTCCCCGCTCCAGGCGGCCCTGGCCGCGTGGCGGGAGGCCGTGGGCGAGGCGCATGTCGTCGTGGACCCGGAAGCGCTGGAGGCCGCCGAGACGGCCACCTTCGCCACCACCCAGAGAATCCCCGCCATCGTGCGGCCGGCGGACACGGCGCAGGTGCAGGCGTGCCTGCGCATCGCGAGCGAGCACCGCGTGCCGGTGTACCCGGTGAGCGCCGGCCGCAACTGGGGCTACGGCTCGCGCGTGCCCCCGGGCGACGGCTGCGCGCTCCTGGACCTGGGGCGCATGAACCGCATCCTCGCGCACGACGAGCAGCTGGCGTACCTCACCGTGGAGCCCGGCGTGACGTTCCGCCAGGCCTACGCGTACCTGCGCGACAAGGGCTCCTCCACGTTCATCACCACCATCGGCGGGTCGCCGGACGCGAGCATGGTGGGCAACGCGCTCGAGCGCGGCGACGGGGCCGGCCCCAACGCGGACATCTTCCAGCACGTGTGCGCGCTGGAGGCCGTGCTCCCCACGGGCGAGCGCATCGAGACGGGCCACGCCAGGTTCCCCGGCGCCCGCGCCGCGCCCGTCTTCCGCTGGGGCCTGGGCCCGGTGCTGGACGGCCTGTTCAGCCAGTCCTCGCTGGGCGTGGTGACGCGGATGACGTTCTGGCTGGCGCGCAAGCAGCCCTGGCTGCGCGACTTCTTCTGCGCCGTCAACGACGACGCCCAGCTCTGGGACATGGTGGACCGGCTCCAGGCCCTGGCCCTGGACGGCACCCTCAAGGGCAGCTTCTTCTTCTGGAACGACATCAAGGCCTACAGCATCACCCAGCAGTACCCCTACCCCTCCGTGGGCCGGGCGCCGCTGCCGGACTGGGCCCGCGAGAAGCTCCGCGAGGGCTTTGGCCGCTGGGCCATCAGCGGCACCCTCATCGCCCCGGACGCGGAGCTGGGCGCCCTGCTGGAGAAGCGGCTCGCCCGCGCCGTGGAGGGCGCCTTCCGCCCCCTGTCCTTCGGCCCGGTGGCCCCCTTCGGAGAGGGCACGCTCCAGGGCGTCCCCACCGAGACCAACCTCGCCATGGCCTACTGGCGCAAGCGCACCCCCAAGCCGGCGGACCCGGACCCGGACCGGGACCGCTGCGGCTTCATCTGGTGCTCCGTCGCCGTCCCCTTCACCGGCCCGGAGGCGAAGCGCGCCACCGACATCGCCGACCGCGTCCCCCGCCTCTTCGGCTTCGAGCCCAACCTGGCGCTCCTCGCCCACTCCCCGCGCTGCGTCTACCTCGTCACCGCGCTCGCCTATGACCGCGACGTGAAGGGCGAGGACGCCCGCGCCCAGGCCTGCTACCGCGCCCTCACCCGCGAGCTGGCGGAGGCCGGGTACCACCTGACCCGAGCCGGACTCCAGGCGAGGGACGCCGTACCGGCCGTGCGGGACGACTCCGCGGAGGTGCGCCGGCGGCTGAAGGCGGCGTTCGACCCCGAGGGAATCCTGGCTCCCGGGAGATCCGAGCCCTGAGGGCCGCGCGGATCAGCGAAAAAAAAGAGGGGCGGAAACTTTCTCAGGGCCCCCTCCGATAAATTCTCAAGACACAAGCTTTTCCACCGCGCCTCGCGCCCGCCGGAGCCTCTTCCATGACCATCGAAACGAACCGCTACCGCCCCGTGTTCCGGAACCCCACCACCACGCCCCCGGCCAACGGCACGCAGGTTCGCCGCGAGGTGCAGGCCCAGACGCACAACCGGGCCCAGGGCGAGGCGACCATCGACCTGAACCGCGGCGTGCAGGGCAACCGCGTCACCACCAGCAACAAGGCCAACGAGTCCACCACCACGGACATCCAGAAGCAGCTGGAGACCAGCCGCTTCGACAAGACGGTGGCCTCCGGTGAGTGGAACAAGAACTGGACCGCGGCCTCCGGCGAGCACACCTTCGGTGACCCGAACGGCAACTTCCACACGACGGTGGAAGGCCAGGCGCTGACGGCGGACGTGTCCGCGCAGGGCAACGTCTCCGTGGACCCGCTGCACGGCAAGATTGGCGCCGAGGGCTCCGTGGACGTGAAGGCGGACCTGGTCCGCGGCTCCGTGGAAGGCCACGCGGACAGCGCCCTGGGCCGCTCCGAGTGGGGCGCCGAGGGCAACGTGGGCGCCGAGGCGAGCGCCACGGGCCAGGTGGTGCTGGACCCGCTGCACGGCCAGGCGGCCGCGTCCGTCCACGGTGAGGCCTTCGCCGGCGCCCGCGCCAGCGCGGAGGTCAGCCAGGAGATCGGGCCCGCGACGGTCACGGCCGGCGCGGAGGCCTTCGCCGGCATCGGCGTGGAGTTCGAGGCCAACGTCGGCCTGAAGGACGGCAAGCTGTCCGCCAACTTCGACGTGGGCGCGGCGCTGGGCATCGGCGCCAGCCTGGAGTTCGGCTTCTCCGTCGACGTGGGCAAGGTGGGCGACGCCGCCAAGGCCGCCGTCGAGGGCGTGGGCAACGCGGTGCAGAACGTCGGCGAGGGCATCAAGAACGTCGGCGAGGGCATCAAGAACGTCGGCGAGGGCATCAAGGACGCGCTGAGCAAGTGGTAGTGGCGGGCCTCGGCCGGCCGTCTCCCACCTGAAGTCCTTCCCAGGGCCTCGTCCATCCGGGCGAGGCCCTTCCTTTTTCCCGTTGCTCGACAGCCCCCGCCCTGTGGGGGACACTTTCCCTCATGAACTCTCTGGAAACCCTCCTCGCGCAGGGTCAGGTGGCCCAGGCGAAGGCCGAGGCCGAGAAGCTCCTCGCGAAGAACCCCAACCACCGCGACGCCCTGGTGGTGATGGCCAAGCTGGCGCTGGTGGAGAACAAGCTGCCCCAGGCGGAAGGCCTGCTCGCCAAGGCGGAAGCCCAGGGCGCCACGGCCGAGACCGGCCTGGTGCGCGCCAACATCGCCGCCCAGAAGGGCCAGCTGGACGCCGCCCTCAAGGCCTACCAGGGCGTGCTCGCCGTGGATCCCAACCGCGCCGAGGCCCACTTCGGCAAGGGCATGATGCTGATCAAGCAGGACAAGGCCGCCCCGGCGCTGGAGGCCCTGTCCCAGGCCGCGAAGCTCGCGCCCCAGAACCCGGTGTTCCGCTACCGGCTGGGCCAGGTGCAGCTGGAGGCGGGCAAGACGGACGCCGGCCTCGCCACGCTGCGCGAGGTGCTCACGCTGGCGCCGCGCTTCGTGCCCGCGTACCTGAGCCTGTCGCACGCGCTGTCCGCCCAGGAGAAGCTGGTGGAGGCGCGCAAGGTGCTGGAGCAGGGCCTCAAGGCGGTGCCCAACCAGCCGCGCCTGCTCGCGTCCGTGACGGTGCTGTCCATGGCGCTGCGCGACCTGCGCACGTCCTACCAGGCGGCCTCCACGCTCGCGGCCCAGCGCCCGAAGGACGCGGACGCCCAGGCGAACCTGGCGCAGCTGATGCTGGCGCGCGGCCAGATCGAGCAGGCCCGGCACCTCTGCCAGACCATGACGTCCCTGGGCGTGGCCAGCGAGTCGCTGAAGATGGCGGAGGCCACCTGCTACGAGGCGCAGGAGCCGCCCGCGTACGACAAGGCCATCGCCGCGTATGAGCAGGGCATGAGCATCGCGCCGGACGGCTGGCGCGCGGCGAACAACCTGGGCCAGCTGCTGCTGCGCGTCCCCGCGGAGCCGGCCGACGCGAACCTGCCGCGCGCGGTGACGGTGCTGGAGGAGGCCGTGCGCCGCGCCCCGGAGCGCCCGGAGCCCCTGCTCAACCTGGCGCTCGCGCAGGCGCGCCTGGGCCAGGAGGCGAAGGCGAAGGAGCTGGTGCAGAAGGTGCTCGCCATGCCGCTGGCGGAGGACACCGACCTGCACGAGGAGGCCGTGCGCCTCTCGCAGACGCTGTCCAAGGCCTGAGGCCCGCCCGGGCGGCCCGCGCTACGCGTTGAAGTCGAGCGTGGGCACGTCCGCGTCGCCGGTCGCCGCCTGGTACACGTGCCAGGCGGCGGCCAGGTCCTGGAAGGGCAGCCCCACCCCGGCGAACACCGTCACCTGGTCCTGGGACGCGCGCCCGGGCTTGAGGCCCGCGAGGACCTCGCCCAGCTCCGCGTGGATGGCGGACTCCGTGAGCCCCACCGCGCCCGCCGCGCCGGTGGAGACGCCGAGGCCGCGGTGGTCGCAGACGAGCAGGGCTCGCTCGAGCAGGTCCCGGGACAGCTCCGCCTTGCCCGGCTCGTCCGCGCCCAGCGCGGTGATGTGCGTGCCCGGCCGCACCATGCCCGCGCGCAGGAAGGGCTCGCGGCTCCACGTGGCCGTCACCACGATGTCCGCGTCCGCCACCGCGTCCGCCACGGACGTCTCCACGCGGACGGGCAGGTTCAGCTCCTGGTACATGCGCGAGGCGTAGGCGTTCGCGTGCGCGAGGTTCGTGTCGTAGACGCGCACCTGGCTGAGCGTGCGCACCAGCCGCAGCTGCTTGAGCTGGAGCACGCCCTGGCGGCCGGCGCCAATCACCGCCACGCGCGTCGCGTCCGGCCGGGCCAGCACGTCCGCGGCCAGCGCGCCCGCCACGGCGGTGCGCACGGCGGTGAGGTGCCCGGCGTCCATCACCGCGAGCAGCCCTCCCGTCACCAGGTCGTACAGCTGCACCACGCCCTGGATGGCGGGCTGCTGCCCGGGGAACTGCGCGTGCGCCTTCACCGTGTACGCGGGGATGCCGGGCACGCAGCCGGGGAAGAGCACCATCGCGGTGCCAAACGAGTGCAGCGGCGCGCGCACGCGCTGCGGGGCCACGGTGCGCGCGAGGGCGTCGGTGCGGAAGGCCTCGCGCAGGTCATCCAGGAGCAGGAGCGCCTGGAGGTTGCGGGCCACGGCGGAGCGGTTGAGCAGGAGGGTGCGCATGCTTTGCCGGCCACCCTACCCGAGCGTGCGCACGCCCTGGGGCGCGAACATCCCCCGGGACGGCCGAGCGCATGAAGGTGAACGGCGAGCCGGCCGGTGCGCCCGAGGCCCGACCTGGCGGCGGCGGCCGAGAGCTCGGGGTGAAGGCCCCCGACCGACGCGAGGGCGAGGCGCGCCGGGGCCGCCATGCGCAGACTTTCGCGAGGAGCGGCACGACCGGGCGAGGGCCCGGGGAGAAGGGCGATGCAGGGGCCGGGTTCACACTCCGCGGACGAGCATGCGCGCGACGGCCGCCGCCCGTCCGCGGCGGAGTTCCTGCGCGCGAACCACGACGCGCTGCTGGCGGACTGGCAGCAGGCGGTGTTCGAGCACCTGTGCCGGCAGGACTCCCCCCACCCGCCCTGGCTCATCGACCACATGCCGGAGCTGCTCGCCGCGCTGGCGGACGCGATGGAGCAGGGGCCGGAGGCGCTGGACGAGCGCCTGGAGGCGGCGCACGCCGCGGCCCGCCTGGACGCGGGCTTCGACCTGGGCGAGGTGGCCCACGAGTACGCGCTCCTGCGCCGCTGCATCCTCCACCGGCTGGAGGCGATGGAGCAGCGGCTGCGACCCGGGGACCTCACGGGGCTGGAGGAGACGCTCGACCGGGTGGTCACCCGGACCATGTCGTTCTTCTGGGACATGAAGCAGCGCATCCTCCAGACGCTGGACCGCATGTCCGAGGCGACGCTGGACGACCCGGCCATGGAGACGCTCCTGGAGCGCCTGCTCACCCGGCTGATGGAGTCCGCGTTCACCGTGGACACCGCGGCGGTGATGCTGCTGGAGGGCGACGCGCTGGTGGTGCGCGCCGCGGTGGGCCTGGGCACGGATGAGGTGAAGGGCCTGCGCGTGCCGGTGGGCGAGGGCGTGAGCGGGCAGGCGGCGCTGGAGCGGCGGCCCTTCTTCGTCCGCTCGGCCGCCACGGATCCGCGCGTCCTCTTCGGGCCGCTGCGCCGCGCGGGGCTGCGCGCGCTGTACGGCCTGCCGCTCCTGGACGGCGAGCGGCTCCTGGGCATGGCGTACATGGGCTCGCGCACGGCCTTCGCGTTCTCCGACTCGGACGTGCTGCTCTTCCACGCCGTCGCGGAGCGGGCGTCCGCGCACATCGCCCAGACGGAGCTGCACGCGCGCGAGCACGCGGCGCGCCAGGAGGCCGAGCGGTCGCTGGCGCTGCTGGACTCGCTGCTGGACGCGGCGCCCGTGGGCATCGCGTTCCTGGATCCGGACCTGCGCTACCTGCGCATCAACGACATGCTGGCGCGGCTCAACAGCAAGCCCGTGGAGGCGCACCGGGGCCACGCGCTGCGCGAGATGGTCCGCACCGGCGCCGTGGCGCCCATCGAGCAGGCGCTGCGGCGGGTGCTGGAGACGGGGCAGCCCGTGCAGGACATGCTCCTCGTGGGGCCGGATCCGGTGCGGGGCCGCGAGGGGTCCTGGCGCGCGGACTACTTCCCGGTGCGCACGCCGGACGGGGTGCTGCTGGGGGTGGGCTGCACGGTGGTGGACATCACCGACCACAAGCGCGCGGAGGCCGCGCTGGAGCAGGCCATCGACTTCCGCGAGGAGCTCATCGCCGTCCTGGGCCACGACCTGCGCAACCCCCTGCACGCGGTGACCGCGTCGGCCTTCATGCTGGGGAAGGCCTCGGGGCTGGATCCGGCCGCGCGCCGCTCCGTGGACCGCATCCGCAAGGCCACGGCGCGGATGACGCGGATGATCAACGACATCCTCGACTTCGCGCGCAGCCGCCTGGGCGGGGGCATCCCCGTGGCGCGCCAGCACGTGAACATGGTGGAGCTGTGCCAGGGCATGCTGGACGAGCTGCAGGTGGTCTACCCGGAGCGACGCCTCCTGCTGGAGGTGCACGGCGATGACCTGTGGGGGGACTGGGACCCGGACCGGGTGACGCAGGTGCTGGGCAACCTGGTGGTGAACGCGCTGCAACACGCGAGGAACGGGACGCCCGTCGTCACCTCCCTCGCCGGCGAGCCGGCGGAGGTGGTGATGCGGGTGAGCAACGACGGCGACCCCATCCCCCCGGCCCTGCTGCCCCACCTGTTCGACCCGTTCAAGCAGCCGCACTCGCCGGAGAAGAGCAGCAAGCACCGCAGCCTGGGGCTGGGGCTCTACATCGTGAGTGAGATCGTCCAGGTGCACCGGGGCACCGTCGGCGTGGACACCGCCGCCGGCGAGGGCACGACCTTCACCGTGCGGTGGCCCCGCGTCCCCCCGCCCAGGGGCTACCTGCCGCCGTGAGCGGGCGTCACGGCGCGGCCTTCGCCTCGGAGGCGGGCGCGATGGCGAGCGTGTGCACTGCCTCCGCGAGCATGCGCGTGCTCAGGTCCAGCGTCTCCAGCGCGATGGACTCGTCCGGGGCGTGGCCGGTGTAGGGCTCGTTGGGGAACGCGGGCCCGAAGTCCACGGCGCGGGGGAACAGCCGCGCGTAGGTGCCGCCGCGGATGGAGCCGGGCACCGCGTCCGGCGCCTTGCGCTGGCGCTTGTAGATGTCCATCAGCGTCTTCACCAGCGGGCCGGACGTGTCCGCCACGTGCGGGTCGCCCAGGTAGCGGCCGGCGCCCTCCTTCACCTGGCCGCCGGAGTCCTCGCCCACGCGCTTCGCGGCGGCGTCCAGCGCCGCGTTGAACGCGGCGGCGTCCTGGCCCTGCGGCCGGCGCATGTTGACGCCCAGGGACACGGTGCCGTCCTTCACGCGCAGCACGGTGGGCGCCACGAGCAGCGGCCCCATCAGCGCGTCCTGGTACTGGAGGCCCAGCTTCTCGCCGTGGTGGTCGCCGTCGAAGCGCTTCGCCACGACGCGCAGGAGCGCCGCGATGCCGTTGTCCTCCAGGGGCAGCCGCGAGGCCACGGCGGACAGGTCCCAGAGCGCGTTGTGGCCCTCGTCCGCGGTGGACGAGTGCACCGCCACGCCGTGGGTGGTGAGCACCACGGTGCTGCCCTCGCGCTTCGCCTCCGCCTTGAGGTCCTTGCGCGCGGGGGCCTCCTGGGCGATGGCGGCCTTCACGGCGGCGAGCACCGCGTCCGGCGTCTGGCCCTTCACGGGCGCGAGCTTCAGCGTGGCGGCGCCGGGCACCTGGGTGAGGAACTCGCCCGCGCTCACGTCCACGGCGCGCGCGACGGTGCCCTCCTGGGGCGTTGCGGGCGCGGCGCCCACGGGCGCCTCCAGCGTCCACGCGACGAAGCCGGACTGCGCGGCCATCACCGGGTAGCCGGAGTCCACGGAGATGACGTGCGTGGGCCGGGGCTCCGTGTCCGCGTACTTCTTCATGCCGTTCCAGTCGCTCTCCTCGCCGTTGCCGATGATGACCAGCACCTTGCCCTGGGGCTTCAGGCCCAGGTCCCTGGCCATGGCCAGCGCGACGAGCCCGGAGGCGATGGGCCCCTTGTCGTCCTCCACGCCGCGGCCGTACAGGCGGCCCTTCTCCACCACGGGCTTGAAGGGCGCGCGCTTCCACTCGTGCGCGGGCGCGGGGACCACGTCGCCGTGGAACACGAGGCCCAGGAGCGGCTCGCCCTCGCCCCAGGACAGCTCGAAGACGTCGTTGTCGCCCACGGTGCGGAAGCCGAAGCCGTGCTGCTTGGCCCACGCCTCCAGGGCGCGGCCCATGGCGGCGATCTCCGGGCTCTACGCGGCGGGGGCCTCGCTGCTCACGGTCTTGAAGCGGACGAGCGTCTGGGTGAGGGCCACCACGTCCTCCAGCGCGCAGGCCTGGACGTAGGCGGCGTAACGCTCCGCGGCGGAGGCGCCCTTCAGGGCGGCCTCGGAGAAGCGGGCGGCGCGGGCGGCGGGCTTGCCGACGCAGCGGGGGTCCTTGGCGGCGAGGGCGGCGGCGGGCGCCAGGAGGCAGAGGGCGGCGAGGAGGCGGGTGCGCATGGGTGGCCTGGGGAACCGTCGGGAGGACGGGGCATTCCTGGTGGGAGGGAGGGCGGGAGGGCGGCCGTGCGGCGGACGTGAAAATCGGGGGGTCCGGGGCTAAAGCTAGAGCATGTTCTTCACGTCCCCGAAGAAGTCGAGGCTCCCCACTCCGCAGGAGGCGCTGCCGGGCCGTTCGCAGGAGATGCCGGTTCCGCCGAAGCACACCGTGCTGGGCACCCCGCTGAAGGGGCCGGTGCCGGAAGGCCTTGAGACGGCCCTCTTCGGCATGGGCTGCTTCTGGGGGGTGGAGCGCAAGTTCTGGCAGGTGCCGGGCGTGTACTCCACGGCGGTGGGGTACGCGGGCGGGCTGACGCCGAACCCCACGTACGAGGAGGTCTGCTCGGGGCTCACCGGCCACAACGAGGTCGTGCGCGTGGTGTACGACCCGAAGCAGGTGACGTACGCGCAGCTCTTGAAGGTCTTCTGGGAGAACCACGACCCGACGCAGGGCATGCGCCAGGGCAACGACGCGGGCACCCAGTACCGCTCCGGCATCTACTACGCGAACGACGCGCAGAAGCGCGCCGCGGAGGAGACGCGCCAGGCGTACCAGGGCGCGCTCCAGGCGAAGGGCCTGGGCGACATCACCACGGAGATCCTCCCGGCGCCGGCCTTCTACTACGCCGAGGACTACCACCAGCAGTACCTCCAGAAGAACCCGGGCGGCTACTGCGGCGTCGGCGGCACCGGCGTGAGCTGCCCGATTGGCGTGGGCGTTTGACGTTTGCTCCACACGGGGCCCGCTGTCTTCCGGACACGCGCCCTGCCGGGTCACCAGCCTCTGCTCCGCAATCCCTCTCAGTGGGTATGGTCGCCGACCAGGAGCACATGCAACCTCCGACATCGCGAATGCGGTCACGTCGCGATGCGAGGGAGGGCGCCCATGAGGTTGGACCGAGTCACCATCCGGAACTACAAGTCCATCAAGTCGATCGAGCTGCGAATTCCTCAAAAGGAAGAGCAGCGACAGGGTTCGGCGGACTTCCTCTCCATCGTTGGGGAGAACAACGCGGGGAAGTCCTCCATCCTGGAGGCCATCCGGCTGGCATGCAGTGCCAGCATGAAAGCCTCCGAGGAGCAGTTTCCTGGCAACGCGTCCAGTAACGGACCCATCGAGGTTGAACTCGAGTTCGACCAACTGAGCGACAACGACCGGCAGCTCGACGCGCTCAAGGACAATACCTTCTTCGACGGCACCCAGCAGCGTTACCGGCTGAAGCGCATCTGGAGGGCAGTCAACAGCGCAGCGGAGAACTGGTCGTACAACCACGACCGTCCACCGGATTATCAACTCACAGGTTGGTCACACAAGAAGAGCATCAAGTCGCTTGAGAAGGAAGACGAGCGATGGAAACCCATCATCGAGCGCGCTCTCAAGGACGGCGCCCCATCGAAACCCACATTCGCTCAACTCCTCAACGCCGCTCGTGAACTCCAGTCCCCCCTCGTCGAAGTCCATAAGCAAGAGGAGTGGGTCCTCCATCCTGGAAGCATCGCGACTGCCCTCGAAGCGGCCCTTCCTAGCGTCATCTACGTCCCCGCACTTCGCGAGACCAGCGCGGAGACGGACGTGGGCGCCAAGCAGTCGGCGATCCGGAAGATCGTCAAAGCCTTGTTCGACCAGCAGCTTGCGAATCACGAATGCGTCATCCGCTTCAAGTCAGCAGCAGATGAGCTTCAGGAGCTTTTCGCGACCGAGGGAAAGCACCGGCTCGTGGCCTCCATGGAAGAGAAGCTGACGGAGAAGTTCAAGGAACTCATCAACATCCGCGCGGAACTCAAGTTTACCACTCCGGATGTGACCTCGGACCTCGCGAGCAGCACCGAGTTCAGGGTGTTGGATGGAGCCCTGTCTACGAGACCGGATAACCAGGGTCATGGAGCCCAGCGTTCCATCGTCCTTGCCCTGCTCCAGTTATACGTGGAACAGAGCAGGCAGGGCGATTCACACGAGCGCCAACACATGCTGTTTCTGATTGAGGAGCCTGAAATCTACCTGCATCCCGGCATGTGCCGGAGGATGCGGGACACCCTGCTGAAGATTGCACAGAGCGGTATCGGGCAGGTCCTCTGCACGACGCACTCGCCCGTCTTCCTCGACCTCGCGGACCGCCACGATGGCATCCTCATCCTGAGGAAGAGAAATGGGCATCCCACGGCCCATCAACGCACAGCAGACGTCTTTGACCAGTCCGACACCGACAAGCAGCGGCGAGCACGACTCAGGATGCTGCTCAACTTCGATCCGGCCGTGAATGAAGCCTTCTTCTCGGAGAAGGTCTGCTTGGTCGAGGGTGATTGCGAACTCGCGGCGATCGACGCCCTCGCAAGGAAACTTTGCGAGTCCGGAGAACTCAATTGGGCCAAGTACCTCCTGGCCAGACGAGCCACCACGATCATCAACTGCCGTGGAAAATGGACCATCCCCGCATTCCAGAAGGTCCTCAACGCCTTCGACATCCACTACCGCGTCATTTACGACTTGGATGAGGGAAGTCAGGCCGACTCGGCGAATGAGCAGATTGAAGCACTGCTACGAGGCGGAGGAACCAGCCTCACCCATGAGCCAAACTTCGAGCGATTCATTTTCGGCGAGACATGGCCGTCCGACAAACCCTGGACCGCCACCAAGCGGATCACCGAGTCCTCCGAACGCAATGAGCGCCTCCTCAAGTTCTTCGAGTTCGCACTGGGACAGTCCCTCTCGGAGTTGAAACCGGAGTCCGTCGCTCCCACTGCGACGCAGACCATGCCCCCGCAAATCAATCCGCCCAGGCGCCGTAATCTCCGAAACAGGCTCAAGGAGATCAAGGTCTCCCACGACGTCATTCAATCAGCTCGTCGCGTGGATCAACTCTTCCGTGTCGCAGCAGGGCCAAGTTCAGCCCTCCACCCCGACCAGGACACGCGCTATCAGTCGATCGACGGTACGAAGATTGACGCCTTCGCGACTGTGATAGGTGACTCGATGGCGGATACCCTCCAGCCCAATGACGTCGTGGCACTCAAGCGCCTCCAGGGGGTGACTCTGGAGCCCTTGCAGGAAACGAACGCCCAGGCGAACTCAGCACTGCCAAATGTGATTGAGAACGAGGGTATCTACGTCCTCGCATACAACGACTACATCGAGCAAAAGTCCTATACCATGAAGCGGGTCCGTATCTCCGTGCTCTCTGATGGAACTTGGCGCGGAGACATCTCTGCGGACAACCCCCAAACGAGCTGGGCCGACCGCGGACTCATGCAGATCCGGAAGACGGACCGCATCCATTTCGCTGCGCAAGTCATCGGAATCGTCAGGAGCAGCGACGAGCAATCCGCTTCCACCGCCAAAGAGGAACTCACCATGGTTCCAACGGAACACGATCCGGTCTTCGAGGAGATTTGACGCCCAGTCCTCGTTTCAGCGTATCCAGGCATAGATGGGCAGCTCCAGCTTCAGCCGTGAGCTGCCCCATCAGCGCCGGAGTCGCGCATGAGGCCCCCCCTCCGCGGGAAGAGCCCTGAAGCCTCACGCCCGGCGGTGGTTGCGCCGGTACGCGCCGGGAGCCGTGCCGTCCCAGCGCTTGAAGGCGCGGTTGAAGGACGCCTCGCTCTGGTAGCCGATGGCCGGAGCGACCTCGCTCAGGGGCAGCTCGCTCTCGCGCAGGAGCTGGGCGGCCTTGATCATCCGCCACCCCGCCAGGTACTCCAGCGGCGGCTCTCCCACGAGCTCGCTGAAGCGCGCGGCGAAGCCGGACCGCGACATGGCCACGGCCGACGCCAGGCGCTCCACCGTCCAGGGCTCCCCGGGCCGCTCGTGGATGAGCGCGAGCGCCTTGCCTATCGGCGGATCCACCAGCGCCCGCAGGCCGCTCTCCCGGCACGACTCCGAGGACATGATGTGCGCCCGCAGGGCCTGCACCAGCAGGATGTCCGCGAGCCGGCTCATGATGACGGTGGCCCCCGGATGCGACGACGCGCTCTCCGTCAGCAGCAGTTGCACCGTGGACGCCAGCGACGGCGCCGTCGCCGCATCATCCGCGGCCAGGTGGATGACCCGCGGCAGCTCCTGGAACAGGAGCGTGCGCGGCGCGACGCCCAACTGGAACGACGCCGCCACCAGCGTCGTCCGCTCGCCGTCGCCGCCCAGCCGGATGGCGCCCTTGCCACGGGCGCTCGCGCAGGCGCCCGGCTCCAGGACATGAACGGGGCTGCCCTCCGCGTCGCGCAGCGTGTGGCCTCCGCCATGCGGCAGCACGGCCAGGTCGCCCGCGGACAGCTCGAGCGCCCCCGGAACGCCCTCCACCTCCAGCCGCGCCCCACCCCTCGCGATGAGGATGATGTGCGCGCCCGGGTACGTCCCGAACTGGAGCCCCCACGGCGCGAACAGCTCGAAGCGGCCGTGCATCCGGGTGGACAGCCGCAGCGTGTCCAGCACGTCCGCGAGCACGTCCGCGCCCTGCCACTCCGGCACCTCTGGACGTTCGGTCAATTTCTTTGGACTGGAGGCCATGGCACGTCCATAGCGCCTGGAGCATTCACCGGCCATGGCAAATCCCCTGAAGCTCCTCTCCCCCTTCCGGCTGGGCCGGCTCGAACTGAAGAACCGGCTGGTGATGGCCCCCATGACCCGCAGCCGGGCGCTGGTGGACGGCAACGTCCCCAACCCGCTGGCGGTGACCTACTACGCGCAGCGGGCGTCCGCGGGCCTCATCGTCTCCGAGGGCACCCAGGTCAGCCCCCAGGGCGTCGGGTACATCCGCACGCCGGGCATCCACTCGCCCGAGCAGGTGGCGGGCTGGCGCAAGGTGACGGACGCGGTCCACGCGGCGGGCGGGCTCATCTTCGCGCAGCTGTGGCACGTGGGGCGCGTCTCGCACCCGGACTTCCACGGCGGCGCGCTGCCGGTGGCGCCCTCCGCGATCGCGGTGGACCAGGAGGTCTTCACGTTCCAGGGCAAGAAGCGCGCGGTGGCGCCCCGGGCCCTGGAGACGGAGGAGCTTCCCGGCGTCGTCGAGCAGTTCCGCCAGGGCGCTCGCAACGCGAAGGCGGCCGGCTTCGACGGCGCGGAGCTGCACGGCAGCAACGGCTACCTGCTGGACCAGTTCCTGCGGGACGGCTCCAACCGGCGCACGGACGCATACGGCGGCGGCATCGAGAACCGGGCGCGCTTCCCGCTGGAGGCGGCGCGGGCGGTGGCGGAGGTGTTCGGCGCGGACCGCGTGGGCTACCGGCTCCACCCGCAGAACTTCGCCTATGCGGGCATGACGGACTCCACGCCCGTGGAGACCTTCACGTACCTGGCCCGCGAGCTGGCCAGGCTGGGCCTGGGCTACCTGCACGTGACGGAGAACGTCGCGGGCCCCAACGCCCCGGCGCCCGAGCAGCGCATCACCCCGAGGCTCCGCGAGGCCTTCCCGGGCGTCCTCATCGCCAACGGCGGCTACGACGCGCGGACCGGTGAAGCGGTCGTCGAGCGCGGCGAGGCGGACCTCGTGGCGTTTGGCGTGCCGTTCCTCGCGAACCCGGACCTGCCGGAGCGCTTCCGCCGGTCCGCTCCGCTCAACACGCCGGACGCGGCGACCTTCTTCGCGGGCGAGGAGCAGGGCTTCACGAGCTACCCGGCGCTGACCTGAGCCGAGAGGAGAGAACCGTCATGAACACGCAGCGAGGCGAAGTCCTGGAGCGCCGGCTGGAGCGCGTCATCGACCTGCCGGCCCCCATGCCGGGGCAGTTCGGCCCGGCGCACACGGTGGTGCCGGTCATCTCGCCGGAGGACTACGCGCGGTCGGATCCGTTCATCCTGTTGATGGACGACCGCATCGACGGCAAGCCTATCGGCGGGCCGCATCCGCACGCGGGCTTCGAGACGGTGACCCTCGTGGTGAAGGGCGGGATGACCCACGACAGCGGCAAGCTGGGCGAGGGCGACGTGCAGTGGATGACGGCCGGCAGTGGCGTCATCCACGGCGAGGGCCTGGAGGGCGACCTGGGGCAGGCGCGCATCCTCCAGCTGTGGCTCACCCTTCCCCGCGCGCAGCGCTGGGTGGCCGCGGGCTACCAGGACCTGCCCTACGCCCAGCTGCCGGTGCGGCGTGAGCCGGGCGTGGAGGTGCGGGTCTACAGCGGCACCTCGGGGCCGGTGCGGTCGGCGACGAAGAACTACGTGCCCGTCACGCTGGCGGAGCTCGTGCTCGAAGCGGGCGCGTCCGTCGAGCAGGACCTGCCCGCGTCGTACAACGGCTTCTTCTACGTGCTGGAGGGCGCGGTCGCGGTGGGGCCGGACCGCCGGACGCTGAGGCCCGGGCAGGTGGGCTGGCTGGACCGGCCGGTGTCGGGCGGCGACAGCACGGTCCGCGTCACCGGGACGACGCGAGCGCGGGTGCTGCTGTACGCGGGCCAGCCGCAGCGGGAGCCGCTGGTGAGCCACGGGCCCTTCATCGGCGACACCCAGGCGGACATCCTGAGGGCCTTCGAGGGGTACCGCGCGGGCCGCTTCGGTCCGCCGCCGCCGAGGTAGCGGACCGCGCGGCGCCGGGCGTCAGCGGCTCTCGGCGGGGGCCGGCGCCAGCGTGGCGGCGGCCGGCGCGCCGGCGTTGGCGCGCTCCAGGTGCGGACCCAATTGGCCGGTGAGCATCAGCGCGGCCATGCGGAAGTCGGAGATGAGCGACCAGAAGGGGTACTTGAAGGTCGCGGGGCGGTTGTGCTCGATCTTGAAGTGGCTGGCCCACGCGAAGCCGTAGGCGGACACCAGGGCCGCGGGAATCAGCGCGCCGCGCCCGGTGACGGCGGCGGTGATTCCCAGGCCCACGCCCAGGCTGGTGCCCACGAAGTGCAGCCAGCGTGTCGACGCCTGCGAGTGCTCGCGCAGATAGAACGGCCAGAACTCGGCATAGGTCTGGATGCGGTCGGACATGAAGTGAAGTTGTGTCCAGCCGCCCGCCTCCCGTCAACCCATGCGGGCTCTCTTCGTGCCGGTCGGGACACCGGTCGCCCCCGAAGCCACGGCAACCCGGACGCGGACTGTCGGCAGGAGGGCGGACAGGCGGTCCTCGACGCGCCCGGTCGTTCCAGGCGGGTAGGGAACAATCCGGTGCGGACAGCCTGGAGGTGGGAGGCGCGAACCGCGCGTGTCGTGAAAGACTCGGGGGCGCGCATGAGTGACTGGACGCCCAAGCTGAACCCCACGGTGGACCTGCGGCGCCTCCCGCTGAACGCGGAGGAGGGCTTCGTGCTGTCGCGGCTGGACGGCCACACGCGAGAGAGGGACCTGCCCGCGCTGACGGGGTTCCCCCCGGACAAGCTGCGGGACATCCTCGCGAGGCTGGTGTCGCAGGGGGCGCTGCTATCGGGCGCGGAGCCCGCGAGCGCCGTGAACACGCTCCGGCCTCCGGATGCGCCACCCGCGAGCGCCGCGCTCCTGGCGGGCGCGGCCGTGGAGGAACGCGCCATGCCCTCGCTCGATGAGAGCGGGACGGAGCCGCTGCCGGAGGCGGAGGCCTCGGGCGACTCCGACGAGGAGGCCGCGCCCGCGGACGACGTGCCCGAAGCGGTGCTGGGCGACTACCGCAAGCTCTTCGAGACGCGGCTGCACGCGCTGCCGGAGGACCAGCGGGTGGCGCTCGCGAAGGGGGCGGAGGAGCCGGAGCTGTCCGCGCTGTGCTTCGACCCGGTGCCCGCCGTCATCAAGGCGGTGCTGGAGAGCTCCCGCGTGGGCCTTGCGCACGCGAGGCTCATCGCCAGGCACCACCGCAACCCCGTGGGCCTGGAGGCGCTGGTGGCGCGAGCGGCCTTCGCGTCAGACGCGGGCGTGCGCCGCTTCCTCGTGCGCAACCCGCAGCTGCCGGTGGCCGTCTTCCGCCGCCTGTGGGCGATGCGCCGCCTGATGGAGCACCACAAGCTCACGGTGGACCGCGACGTGCCGGAGCAGACCCGCCGCGCCGCGCGCGAGCTGCTGCGCCAGCGCTTCTCCACCGGCCCGTCCGAGGAGAAGGTCGAGCTCATCCTCAACACGGAAGGCCGGGCCCTGGGCGCGCTCGTGGGCATGCCGGTGGACGGCAAGACGACGTCGCTCCTGTGCGGGCGCACGTACCGCTCGCCCATGCTGGTGCAGAACATCGCGCGCTGGAGCGCCGCGCCGCCCGCCCTCATCGCGCACCTGCTCAAGCAGGAGCTGGTCCGCCGTCAGCCCCAGCTGCGCATGATGCTCGCGCGCCACCCCAACGCCCCCGCGGACGCGAAGCGCGCCTGAGCCACAAGCCCGCCACGGCCACTTGACTACAGTCGTAGTCATGACATATCGCTCCTGACTACAACTGTCATCAGGAGGGGTGCCGTGGACAGACCGCCGCATGGACAGAGGTCGCTCCCGTCGTTCGTCCGGGAGGGCCTGGGCTGGCTCCTGGCCCTGCACCTGCTGCTCGCGCTGATGCCTCACGCGCACCTCGCGCAATCGCTGCGCGCCGGGGGCCACAAGGTCCGCGTGTGGTGGAAGGCGGCGGACACCGTGCGCCGTCACGCGGCGCCCCTCGTGCGCGCGGAGCTGGAGGCGTGGTGGCACGACGCGCTGGCGGGCCGGTGCGCGCCCGGGGCGTCCCGCGTGTGACGCGGCTCAGGGCTTGCGCGCAGTGATGAGCGGCTGGTTGAAGCCGGTCTCCTCCGGCGTGTACCAGCGCGGATCCACCAGCCCCGCCTTCGTGAGCGCCTGCTCCAGCTCCACGGGTTGCAGCAGGCGGTAGACGCCGGTGTGCTCGGTGGTGTGCCAGACGCCGGACTCCTGGCGCAGGATGAACTGGCGCACGGTGTATTGCCTCTCATCCACCGCCCAATCCCAGACTTGAAACAGCACGCGGCGGCCCAGCGGCGTGTCCAGCACGCGCTCCGCCGTGAAGCGCGGCCGCTTCTCCAGCAGCGCCGAGTGGTCCCGCAGGCTCGCCACCAGCAGCCCCCCGGGCACCAGGCGCGACGCCATGGCGTTCGCCGCGTCCTCCAGGTCCGAGTCCTCCAGCAGGTGCGCCACCGCGTTGTCGCACGACATCACCACGTGGAAGGTGCCCGGCACCTGCCAGTCCAGCATCCGCATGTCCGCCACGCCGGTGGTGAGGCTCACGTGCATGGCGCGGGCTTCCCGCTCCGCGCGGGCGACCGCGGAGGGGCTCAGGTCCGTGGCGTGCACCGCGTAGCCCCGCGACGCCAGCCCCAGCGCCTGCGTGCCGATACCGCACGCGCAGTCCAGCACCCGGCGCGGCGGCGCGACGCCCGCGCGGCGCAGCAGCGCGTCCAACACCGCGCCCTGCCGGTCCACCGCCTGCTCCCAGTCCGCGAAGAGCAGGTGGTACTCCTCGGCCAGCCCTTCGTAGAAGTCCAGGACGCTCTCAGACATGACGGTCTCCCCCCCCTTTAACACCCCCGCGCGGCCCGTCACGCGCGAGGACGCCGCCCGTCCGCCATGTCGCTGGCGGGAGGTCTTCCCTTCTCTGAGCTGTTACCCGGAAGACGGGACTCGGGAAGCCCGCGCGCGCCCGGGCAGGAGGCACCGCCGTTCCCCGCGTGAAACCCTCGCGCACCCGAAGCAAGGAGCTCTGATGCTGACGCTGACGCCGTCGCGGGTCCGCCTGGGATGGGTCGCAGAGAACAAGGCAGAGGCCATCCGCCTGGTCGGCCAGGTGATGGTGGAGGCCGGCTTCATCTCGCCCGCCTACGTCGACAGCATGCTCGAGCGCGAGCAGGTGTCCGCCACGCTCCTCGGCCCTGGCATCGCCATTCCACACGGCCTCCCGGAGGCGCGCGACCTGGTGCTCCAGACGGGCGTCGTCGTGGTGCAGTTCCCCGCCGGGGTCGCCTGGAGCCAGGACGGCCACGCGCGCCTCGTGGTGGGCATCGCCACGAGGTCCGATGAGCACCTCCAGGTGCTCGCCCACCTCACCGACGTGCTGGGCGACGAAGCCCGCGTCGAGGCCCTGTCCTCCACGCGGGACATCGCCCTCGTGGTCGAGGCCCTCAACGTCCCTGGCACGGAGCCCGTGCCCCCGGCCGCTCCCGTGCCCGACGGGCCTTCGCTCCAGGTGCGGTCCCCTTCGCCGGACGGCCTGCACGCGCGCCCCGCCACCGTGCTGGTGGAGGTGGTGCGCCGCTTCCGCGCGGACGTCACCGTCCACCACGAGGGGCGGCAGGCGAGCGCGCGCAGCCTCCTGTCGCTCCTGCGCCTGGGCGCCCGGGGCGGCTCGACGCTGACGCTCACCGCGGCGGGCGACGACGCGGACGCGGTGCTCCTCGCGCTGCGGGACGCCTTCGACGCCGGCCTGGGGGAAGCGACGTCCACGCCCTCGCCGCGGACCGCCGTCGTGCTCGACTACGAGGGCGCGTGGGTCGCGGGCCTGTCCGCGTCACCGGGCATCGCGGCCGGGCCGGTCTGGGCCTTCCAGCGGCAACGGCTGGAGGTGGAGGAGCGCGCCGACGACGCCGCGCGGGAGCACCTGCTGCTGGACGCGGCGCTGGCCGGGGCGGCGACGGAGCTGCGCCAGCTGCACGAGGGCTTCCTGCTGAAGGTCGGGGCGCGGCGGGCGGCCATCTTCAAGGCGCACCTGGAGCTGCTGGACGACCCGGAGCTGCGGTCGGAGACGCACGGCCTCATCGACACGGGCCTGAGCGCGGGCGAGGCCTGGCGCCGCGTCTTCGAGAGCCGCGCGGAGGCGCTGGCCGCGATGGAGGCGCCGGTGCTGGCCGCGAGGGCCGCGGACCTGCGGGACGTGGGCCTGCGCGTGCTGCGCCCCCTGGCCCGGGCCCAGGAGGCCGCGCCCCTCCTCCCGGACCACCCGGTGGTGCTGCTGGCGGAGGACCTGGCGCCGTCGGACACCGCCAGGCTGGACCCCGCGAGGGTGCTGGGCCTGTGCACGGCGGGCGGCGGAACGACCTCGCACACGGCCATCATCGCGCGCTCGCTGGACCTGCCGGCGGTGGTGGCGGTGGGGCCGGCGGTGCTCGCGCTGCGGAACGGGCAGCACTGCATCCTGGACGGAGACGCGGGCGTGCTCGTGGTGGAGCCCTCCGAGGGGGACCGGGCGAAGGCCGCGCGCCAGCGCGAGCGGCTCCGCCAGCGCCGCGAGGCGGAGAAGCTGGAGCGCTACCGGCCCGCCATCACGCTCGACGGACAGCGCGTGGAGGTGGCCGCGAACATCAGCGAGGCCGCGGAGGCCGCCAGGGCCGTGGAGGCGGGCGGCGAGGGCGTGGGCCTGATGCGCACGGAGTTCCTCTTCCTGAGGCGCGACGAGCCGCCCGGAGAGGAGGAGCAGCTCCACGCGTACCGCGCCATGGTGCGAGCGCTGAACGGCCTGCCGCTCATCCTGCGCACGCTGGACATCGGCGGGGACAAGCACGCGCCCTACCTGTCGCTGCCGGCGGAGGAGAACCCGTTCCTGGGCGTGCGCGGCATCCGGCTGTGCTTCGAGCGCGAGGACCTGTTCCGCACGCAGCTGCGCGCCCTCCTGCGCGCGTCGAAGGAGGGCCCGGTCCGCATCATGTATCCGATGGTGGCGACGCCCGAGGAGCTGACGAGGGCCCGCGCCATCACCGAGTCCGTGCGCCGCGAGGTCGGCGCGGCCCCGGTGGAGACGGGCATCATGATGGAAGTGCCCTCGGCGGTGATGATGGCGGAGCAGCTGGCGAGGGACGTGTCGTTCTTCTCCATCGGGACCAACGACCTGACGCAGTACGCGCTGGCCATGGACCGGCGGCACCCGGCGCTCGCGCCGCGAGTGGACGGCCTGCACCCGGCGGTCTTGCGCATGGTGGCCCTGACGGTGAAGGCTGCGAGGCAGGCGGGCATCTGGGTGGGCGCGTGCGGCGGCATCGCGGGGGACCCGGCGGGGGCGGTGGTGTTGTCCGGCCTGGGCGTGACGGAGTTGAGCGTGGCCATCCCCAGCATCCCAGCGGTGAAGGCGCTGCTGCGGGGCATCTCCATGGCGGACGCGGAGGCGGTGGCCCGGGCCGCGTTGGCGTGCACCACCGCCACCGAGGTGCGGAGCCTGGTGCGCGGCCTGCTGGAGCGGAAAGGAACGAACGCGTGAGGCCGAAGAAGCCGGGCGTGGTGACGGTGACGTTGAACGCGGCCATCGACCAGACGCTGGAGTGCCCGGGGTTCACGGCGGGCGCGGTGAACCGGGTGGTGGCGGAGACGCGCACGCCGGGGGGCAAGGGCATCAACGTGGCGGCGTTCCTCGCGGGAGGCGCAAGGCCGGTGACGGCGGCCGGCTTCCTGGGCGGGGACACGGCGCCGTTGTTCGAGGCCCTGTTCCGCGAGCGAGGCATCCAGGACCGCTGCCTCCGGCTGCCGGGCTCCAGCCGCGTGAACATCAAGGTCGTGGAGCGCACGAGCGGAGCGGTGACGGACCTGAACCTGCCGGGCCCACGGGTGCCGGAGGAGGCGCTGGACGCGCTGACGGCGACGCTGGACGCGCTGGCGGAGGAGAACGGCTGCTTCGTGCTGTCGGGCAGCGTGCCCGCGGGAGTGCCCGCGACCGTCTACGCCACGCTGACGGAGCGCCTGCGCGCCAGGGGCGCGCTGGTGGCGGTGGACACCAGCGGAGCGCCGCTGCGCTATGCGGTGGCGGCGAAGCCGGACCTCGTGAAGCCCAACGCGCACGAGCTGGAAGCGCTGGTCGCGAGGCCGCTGGGGAACGCGGGCGAGCTGGCGCGCGCCGCGAGGGACCTGCACGCGGCGGGCATCGGGCTGGTGGTGGTGTCGCTGGGAGCCGAGGGCGCCCTGTTCATCTCCGACGACGGAGCCTGGAGGGCCCTCCCGCCGCCCGTGGAGGTCGCGAGCACGGTGGGCGCGGGCGACGCGCTGATGGCGGGGGTGCTGGCGGCGAGGCTGGAGGGCTACGACCTGGAGACCTGCGCCCGAAGGAGCACGGCCTTCGCGGCGGGGAAGCTCGCGAGGGTGGGCCCGGTGCCACCGACACCGGAGCGGGTCGCGGAGCTGGTGTGCGCGGTGCGGATGCATCCGCTGGGCACGGGCTGATCACCCCCCGCGCCCCTCCAGCTCTTCGATGGCGGCCCGCACCGCCGGGGGCACCGGCACCTTCTCGTGCGTGGCGTAGCGCAGCGTCACGATGATGGAGCCGCCGCGCGTGTAGAGCACCCCGTCGTCCGCGCCCGCCACCACGTGCTCGAAGGTGATGGAGGAGTTGCCCACGCGCGTGACGCGCGCGCCCGCCACCAGGTTCACCGGGAACACCACCGGCCGGAGGTAGTCCGCGTGCGTGTTCGCCAGGATGGGGCCCACCCCGTCCGCCGACGTGGTCTCCGCGCCGGCGGCGGACGGCCCCACCAGCCCGATGCGGGCCATGTACGCGATGCGCGCGGACTCGAACCAGGTGAACGTGCGGGCGTTGTTGACGTGCCCGTACGCGTCCATCTCGCTCCAGTGCACGGGGAAGGGTACGACGACGGGGCAGTCCTTCAGGGTGGCGTTCGACATGCCCCCCAGGGTCGCAGGGACCATCCCGCCAGGGAACGGAAACCACGCCTGCCTGCCCTCCAGGAGTCCCGTGCAGCCATGCTAAGCCAGGGGTCCATGGCTCTCCGGTCCACCCTGGCGCCGCCCGCCGCTCCGTCCCATCCCTCCGCCCCGGGTCCCCGCGATGGCCGGTGAGCCCACGCGGCCCGAGGGGGAGCGCCGCCAGGACCCGCCCGCCCCCTGGGAGGAGCCGCCCTCCCCTCCCGCGCCGCACGAGGTGCGCGAGCGGGGCAGCGCCACCGCCACCAAGCCCCAGAAGCACGCGGCCATGGTGCGCTGGCTGCATCCCACGCAGGTGCTGCGCACGGGCCTGGAGGCGGTGGTGGCCACGGTGTTCGGCTCGCGCGCGGACCACCGGCTCATC
This sequence comes from Corallococcus sp. RDP092CA, assembly GCF_041903675.1. Classification (NCBI taxonomy): domain Bacteria; kingdom Pseudomonadati; phylum Myxococcota; class Myxococcia; order Myxococcales; family Myxococcaceae; genus Corallococcus; species Corallococcus sp. RDP092CA. Next base: position 79,532 of record NZ_JAYESI010000034.1, read on the forward strand.
GAGGCGGTGGTGCGGCCGCAGCAGCCCTACTTCGACTATTCGGAGGAGTCGGGCCCAGACGGCGACTTCTGGCTCGACTACGTCTCCGACATCGGCGACGGCTGGGACTCCACCTACGCGGTGGCGCGCCTGCTGGCCCTGCCGGAGCTGAAGCTCCCGGAGGAGGACGGCAAGACGTCCCACGTCACGCCGCGGGGCCGCGTGCTGGTGTTCGGCGGGGACGAGGTCTACCCCGGCGCCAGCCGGGAGACGTACGAGGAGCGCACGGTGCAGCCCTACGAGGCCGCCATGCGCCGCTCGCGGCCCCCCCACCCGGACCTGTTCGTCATCCCGGGCAACCACGACTGGTACGACGGCCTGTCCGCCTTCATGCGGCTGTTCTGCGCGCAGCGCTGGGTGGCCGGGCGCCGCACGCGGCAGAGCCGCAGCTACTTCGCGCTGAAGCTGCCCCGGAACTGGTGGCTCATCGGCACGGACGTGCAGCTCAACAGCGACATCGACGTGCCCCAGGTGGAGTACTTCCGCCACGTCGCGGATCAGATGGGCCCCGACGACCGCGTCATCCTCTGCAACGCGGAGCCCGCGTGGGTGCTGGCCGCGGCCGCGCGCCGCGCCAGGGGCAGCTACCTGGAGAACAACCTGGAGTACCTGGAGGAGAAGGTGCTCGGGCGGCGCATCGCCGTGTTCCTCGCGGGCGACCTGCACCACTACCGCCGGCACGAGGACGACACCGGCCAGCACCGCATCACCGCGGGCGGCGGCGGCGCCTTCATGCACCCCACGCACGCGCCCGCGGCGCCCGTGCTGCGCGACGGCTCCACGCTGCGCAAGAGCTTCCCGGACGAGGCCACGTCGCGAAAGCTCGCGCGCAAGAACCTGCTCCTCATCCGCTACAGCCCGCTGTTCGGGCTCATCACCGGCCTGTGGTACCTGCTGCTCGCGCTGGCGGCCTACGCGGAGGTGGGCTCGCTTGGCCTCTCCCGCCTGCCGGAGGTGGTGACGGCGGTGGCCAACAGCATGGTCAACCGCCCGTGGACGCTCATCCTCGGGATGGTGACGGTGGGGGGCCTGGCGGGGCTGGCGGACGCGGCGCTCGGGAAGTGGCGCGCGCTCCTGGGCGGCCTGCACGGCGTGGCGCACATCGTGGCCGCGTTCTTCGTCGCCTGGGGCGCGACGTACTTCACGGTGAGCACGCTGGGCGTGTGTCCGGTGCTGTCGCCGGATGGCGCGCACTGCGCGGACGGCTGGCTGCACCTGGCGGGCAAGTTCTTCTTCTCCAGCGCGTTCACCTTCGTGGGCGGCTTCCTCGTGGGCCCGTTCATCACCGGCCTGTACCTCTGGCTGAGCGTGAACTCCTTCGGCGCGCACTCCAACGAGGCCTTCGGGTCGCTCGCGCTGCCGGACTGGAAGAACTTCCTGCGCATGCGCATCGGGAAGGACGGGGCGCTGACCATCTACCCCGTGGGCATCGAGCGCGTGCCGCGCAAGTGGAAGCCCACCGGCGCGGGCCCCCTGTCGCCCGCGTTCGACCCGGACGACCCGAAGGCCACCGAGCCGTTCCTCATCGAGCCGCCCATCCGCGTCAGCCGCTGACGCTACCCGGCCGAGCGCGGCCCGGGAGGCGGCTCCTCTTCCGCCGTGGAGCTGGAGGACGCGGCCCGCGCCGCGTCCTCCAACAGCGGCGCGATGCCGGGCTGCTTGCGGGTAAGGGCCACGTAGTCCTGGAGGGCCGCGTCCAGGCCCACGTCGCGCCTCGCGCGCTCGGACAGGAACCACTTGTGCTCCAGCACCTGGCAGTAGAGCTCCGCGGTGTCGGCCGCGCGGCCCAGCTCCTTCTGAAGGCGTGACAGCGTGGGGTGGTAGCGCTCGTCCAGCCAGCGGAACGCGGCCACGCTCAGGGGCACGCTGCGGTCCAGCTTGCGAGTGAGCGTGGCCTTCATCTCCCGCATCTCGTTGAGCAGCAGGCTGGCCTGGCGCTCCTCCGCGACGATGCCGGTGAGCGAGTGCAGCTGGTGCCGGTGGTACTCGCGGTCCGTGACGATGGTGCGCATGCGCAGCTGGCTGCCCTGCCCGCTCGCCAGCAGCTCCACCTCGCCCACGGAGAAGCCCAGGTCGTTGAGCGTGCGGATCCGCTCGTGGATGCGGTAGCTCTCGTGCGGCTGGAGGATGAGCTCGCGGTTGATCTCCGCCCACAGCCGCTCGTACTTCTGGCGGATGCTCGCGGCCGTCTCCCGCCAGGCCTCCAGTTCCTGGGGCAGCTCCGCCGCCAGCTCCACGCGCGCGGCCAGGTCCGCCAGCCCTCCGGCGATGTTCTCCTCCATGATCTGGAGGTCCATCTCCCGCTGGCCGTCGGAGAGCTGCTCGTGCAGCTCGGACGTCTCCGCGTCCACCGCGTACGCTTGCAGCTCGCCCGCGTCGCGGCGGAAGAGCACGTTGGACAGCGAGCAGTCGCCCCAGAAGAAGCCGCCCAGGTGCAGCCGCACCAGCAGGCCCGCCATCGCGTCCAGGAGCCGCGACCGGTAGCGCTCCAGGCCCTGGTGCATGAACAGCGCGCGGTACGGCAGCGACGAGGCGAGGTACTGCGTGATCAGCAGCCCGGGCCTGTCCCCGGGCGCGGCCTCCAGGCCCTCCTCCGTCTGCACCGCGAGGCCCACGGGCACCACCGATGGCAGCCGGCGGTCCTCCAGGCCGCGCAGGAGGTCGTACTCGCGCTGCGCCACGCGCGCGGGGGTCTCCTTGAAGGCGTAGATGGTGGCGCCGTAGCTGACGAACACCACCACGTGCCGGGACAGGCCGCGCGGCACCTCCACCACGCGCGGTGAACGCTCCGGCCACGCCTCCAGCGGCAGCTCCCACGGCAGGTCGAGGAAGTCCGGGTGCCCCTGCCGGATATGCAGGGAGTGGAGGCGGCGCGCGGGGTGAGACATGTTGGTCACCAGCCTACTGCCCGGGGGGCCGCGCATCACCCGGACCGCCCGGTGGCCGGCGTGGATCGTTCGCTGCTAGAGGAAGAGGCCATGCGACCCCTCCGCGGCCTCTCCCTCTACAGCGCGGCCCTGCTGTCGGCCTGCGCCGGCTCCTCGCCCTCCCCGGCCCCGACCCCGTCCGGGTCCGGCAACATCACGCTCGCCGCGCCGGCGGGAGACGCGTGGTACCGGGGCGCGGTGTTCTACGAGGTGTTCGTCCGCAGCTTCCAGGACTCCAACGGCGACGGCGTGGGAGACCTGCCGGGGCTCATCTCGCGGCTGGACTACCTGAACGACGGCGACCCGGCGACGACGGACGACCTGGGGGTGGACGCGCTGTGGCTGATGCCGGTGTTCGCGTCGCCCAGCTATCACGGCTATGACGTGACGGACTACGAGCGCATCCAGACGGCCTACGGCTCGCTGGAGGACCTGCAACGGCTGTGTGACGAGGCGCACCGCCGGGGCATGCGCGTCATCCTGGACTTCGTCATCAACCACACCAGCTCGGAGCATCCGTGGTTCGTGGACTCGGCGTCCTCGCCGCAGTCGGCGAAGCGCGACTGGTATCAGTGGCGCACGAACAACCCCGCGTGGGCGCAGCCGTGGGACCTCTACTCGCAGACCAACACGTGGCATCCGCAGGACACCGGCTGGTACTACGGCGTCTTCTGGGGCGGCATGCCGGACCTCAACCTCCAGACGCCCGCGGTGCGCGACGAGGTGAAGCGCCTGGCCACGCTGTGGCTGGGGCGCGGCGTGGACGGCTTCCGGCTGGATGCCGCGCGCTACCTCATCGAGACGGGCGGCGGGGCGGGGCAGGCGGACACGCCGGAGACGCACGCCTTCTGGAAGGAGTTCGCCGCGCACGTGCGCTCGGTGAAGCCGGACGCGGTGCTGGTGGGTGAGGCCTGGAGTGAGACGCCGTCGGTGGGGAAGTACTACGGCTCCACGGCGACGCTGCCGGGCGGGGACGAGCTGCCGCTCAACTTCAACTTCCCCATGTCCGCGCGGGTGATTGAAGGCATCAACGCGGGCAACAGCGGCGGCGTGGCTTCGAAGCTGCTGGAGATGAAGAACAACTATCCGGCCGGCGTGGCGGACGCGCCGTTCCTCACCAACCACGACATGGTGCGGCTGGCGACGCAGTTCTCCAACGACGGGGCGAAGCTGGGGCTGGCCGCGGCGGTGCTGCTGACGCTGCCGGGCGCGCCGTTCCTCTACTACGGCGAGGAGGTGGGCCTGGGGAACGGCAACGCCAACAACGACGAGTCCAAGCGCACGCCCATGCCATGGAGCGGCGCGGCGGGCGGAGGCTTCACGGCGGGCTCGCCCTGGTATGCCTTCTCCAGCGGCCGGGAGACGGCGAACGTGGAGGCGCAGCGGAGCAACCCGGGCTCTCTGCTGTCGCGCTACCGGAACCTCATCCACGCGCGCCAGGGCTCGGAGGCGCTGCGCAACGGAGGCCTGCGGCTGTTCACGGCGACGACGGGCGTGTCGCGCACGCTGGCGTTCGTGAGGACGCTGGACGACGAGCAGGTGCTGGTGGTCCACAACTTCTCCACCGCGCAGGAGTCGGTGGGTCCGTTCGACGTGGAGGCCACGACGGCGGAGCCGCTGTTCGTGGACTCCGGCGTGGCGCCGCTCACGGGCGGCTCGGGGGCGTGGAGGACGAGCATCCCGGCCCGCTCCACGGCCATCTGGCGGCTGCGCTAGCTGACGACAGGCTGACGCCACGAGCGGGAGAGGTGCCCCTCTCCCGCGGCGTTGAAGCGGCGGATGAGCTCCGCCGCCGCGCCCTTGTCCTGACGGAGCAGCCATTTCAGCTCCGCGGGCATCAGCGCCTTCACGGTGAGGAGCCGGACCTCGCCCCCGGGCAGCGTGAAGCGCGCGGGCAGTGCGTCCGTCTCCACGCCGATGAGCACGGCCACGCGGCCCTCGGGGGTGACGAGGGTTTCGGGCATGCCCGCGCCGTCCACCTCCATGGACAGCGTGCCCTTGGACAGGGTGACGCGGAGCTTCTCGAGCTCGGCGACCTCGTAGGCGACGCGTTCGAGCAGGCGCACCGGCCAGCTCTTCCAGAATTCCCCCAACCGCTCCGGGGTCTCGATGGCGAGCTCCAGTCCGAAGCCAGCGGTGGGCCGGTCCAGGATGTCGCTGAACGGGTCGGACAGGCCGTCGGTGACGATGAGCATGCGGCCTTCAGGGCGGCGCACGGCCATCCAGTGCTGACTCCTGGCAGGCCATGGGCCGCCCACGACGGGAGGGATGTAGTCGTCGTCGGACATGGTGCCAAGCCCGCGCCACACAGCCACGCGCGCACGGTGAGCCTGGTCCCACAACTCGCCGCGCCTCTTCGTCTCCGCGCGGCGAACCGGGTCGACGGTCGGAGGGCCCGTCACCGCTTCGAACTTTGCGCCCGTAATGCCCGCGCGCTCCATCGCGTCCTTGATGTCCTCGGAGACGATGAGGACGACATCCCATTCCGAGGGGCGGAACACCTTCGCATCGCCCACTTTCGACGTGTCGATGCGCATCTCGGAGATGAAACTGAGGGTTCCGACCTTCTCCGGGAACCCGTCCTCTTCGGTCCAATACACCACATCCGAAGACGCCTTGGCGTCGACGCACGGAATGGTGCGGAGGGCATTGAGAATGAAATACGGCCCTGCGTGGGAGTCGACCTCGACGGGGATCAATTCGATGTCAGTCGGAGCCAATTCCTGAAAAAGAGCCGCGAGCTTCGCATTGACGACCGGGGTCCCGAACGCCGCATGCGCGTAATCACGAAATTCCCCCTCCACGTCCAACGGAAGCCGAATCGTGTCCTTGTAGTGCGCGGGCTCTCCAACCGTGAACTGCCAGGGGTCGTCGAGTTCTCGCCTTTGACCATCGAGAGGATGCCCCAGGCACCAGAATCCCTCAGCGACGTTCTCGGAAAGAATGAAGTACCTCATCGCCACAATGAATCTCCCGCGTTACTCAAGGCCGGTCACCCATCGATTCAGGTCTGTCCCCCTCTGGTTGATCACGTTCGCGAGAATCCGCAGTTCTCTCGCCAATGCAGCCCTGCAATCTTGCATGGACCTGCATCGCTTCGTCACCCTCTCCAGAGCGTCGAATACCTTCTGATGGTACGCCTCTGGATGAGGCCCTCTGTGCCCTGGCACGCGGACCTTGTTCGCGGGATCGTCGAGCGACATCCCTGCCTTATCGAAGATCCTCTGGAACTTTGGTGACCACGGACCACCACGATTCGTAGCGGTCCAGAACTTGTTGGACGCGATGTGATGCTCCGGTCCATCCACATCCGCGCCACTCGCGACAGGCCCCTTGTCGTCCCGAGCGGACATGGCCACCGCGTTCGGCGGCAGCGCCAGGGTGACGACGCCCTCGGACGACACCGCCGCGGACTCCACCTGCGCCGCCGCGCCCAGCCGGAAGCCGCCCAGCTCCGCGGCCACCAGCGAGGCCTGCCCGGCCCCCGGGAGCGTCGCCACCTTCGCCGCGAACGTCTCCGCCGTGCTCCCCACCGCCGCCAGCGCCAGCATCACGAACGCGCGCGCCGCGTTCTTCCCCATCACCTCGCCGTACTCCTCCCCCGCGTCACGGAGCGCATCGAACGTCCGGGCCACCCGGGCCTGCTCGGACAACTCGATCCAGCCCTGGATGAGGTTCCACACCGTGTCGATGCCCAGGTAGGCGATGAGCACCACCGTCATCGTCGCGGCGATGCCCTTCGACACGGGCTCGGGCAGCAACCACAGCGCCAGGTACACGGTGCCCGTCGCGACGACGGTGGTGAGCACCGCGCGCGGATCCGTCATCCCCACCAGCGCTGCCTCGGTCTCCTCCCACACCGACTCCAGCGCGATGGCGAACGCCAGCGACCGACGCCCGTCCTCATCCAGCGTGCGCCGGTCCTCCAGCAACTGAAGACAATCCCCCGGAGTCTGCTTGCGCTGGCACCACCGCCCATACGCGCTCGCCAGCTCCCGGCCGCCCTCATCCACCAGCAACGAAGCCCGAGCCGGCGCCCCCACGGACACCAATCCCAGCCGCCCGCGAACATGGGCATATGCCTTTGAAGAGAACGTCCCCGCGAACAACCGGTACGCCGCGTCACGAGGACGCGGAGCCACCGGAGCATCCTCCGCCAGCGTCCGCACCGCCTCGGTGAACTCCCCCGCCTCCAGCTCCACGGGCGCGACCTCCGCCCGAGGCACATGGACGACCGGCGCCCCGCGCCCCGTCTTCAGCCGGACACCGCGCGTCGCTGAACACCCCGTGCCCAGCAACACCAGCAGCACCGCGACCGACCAACTCCGGCCTGAGGACATGGACGCCTCCCTGGCACCCATCCTCGGCCGCGCGGACTCACCGCGACCAGGACCTCCCGCGCACGTCGCGCGAGCCGACCGTCATGGGGCGGGCGAGGACGGACCCACGGGCCCCGCGTCCGGCACCTCCGCGGGCACACCGGCGTCCTCCACCGTGCCCGCGTCAGGAGGAGCCACTCCCGCCGGAGCCGCGACCTTCCCCGAAGGCACCACCGCGCTCCACGCCGGCTTCGCGGGCCCCAGCACCGCTTCCTGCGTCGTCCCCGGCGCCACCAGCAGGTCCACCACCGGCGATTGCGAAGAATCCCCCTTCCGCCCTCCGCCGAAGCGGTCGTGGACCGGCTCCCCCGGCATGATGCCCATCGCCATCAGCCGCGAGTTCGCGGACGTGTCGCCGCCGAACATCCCGCCCAGCGACACGCGCCGGTCGAGGGTCGCGCCCGTCACCGCCACGCCGTAACCCCAGTCCGCGCTCGCGTGCCCGCCCAGGAAGCGATCCGGCACCTCGAAGATCACCGTGCGCCCGCTCACCTGGATGAGGGTGGGGAAGAACACCCGCGCCTCCAGCTCCTGCTCCGTGGCCGCGTTCAGCTCCGCCTCCACCTTGCCGCCAATCCCTCCCGACTGCTTCTCGTACGCGGCCAGCGCATCCTGCCGCCACTGCTTGCGCAGCGCCTCGCGCGCCTCGTAGGGACGCGGCGTCAGCACCACCGCCTTCTCCCACCCCGAATCCGCCGCGAGCGTGAGCCCCCGCCCCGGCAGCGTGTCCGTGCGCCCGGAGCCGGGCACCCGGTCCTGGTCCACGTACAGGTCCACGTTGAACGTGTAGAAGCCGTGCCGCGCCCGCTCCGCGACCGTCGCGCCCTCCAGGTCCACCGCCTGCGCGCGCGACGGCTTCGCGATGGGGTGCGCGAACGTCACCTCGAACCGCGTCGCCTGGTCGTCCGCGAACGCCGCCACCGACACGACATCCAGATCACCCGGCCCCAGGTCCGTCCGGCGCGGGTACACCAGCTCGCCGTCGCCGTGGTCGTCCCCCACCGGATCCGTCAGCCGGAACAGCAGCGCGTCCTCGCGCGTCTTGCCGCCGGAACACGCGGCCAGGGTGGAGGCGAGCAGCAGCGCGGACACGCGGGGACGCACGAACATCGGGGGGCACCTCATGCACGAGGAGAAGGCCCGTCCAGGTGTATCGCGCGGTGCCCCAAACGCAAGGAGCCCGGAGTGCCTTCACAGGCGCCCCGGGCTCCCCCTGCGTCAACCGCATGCCCCGCCGCGAGCAGGGCGCGCGATGACTAGGGCGTGTCCGCAAATCAGAGCCAGAGGCGGATGGAGGCGATTTGGACCATCGCGAGGTAGTTGGCGGCGCGCTTCTCGTAGCGCGTCGCCACCCGCCGGTTCTGCTTCAAGCGATTGAAGAGA
>NZ_JAYESI010000035.1:0-87846 GCF_041903675.1 Corallococcus sp. RDP092CA
ACCTCGCGGGCCTCTACGCCCTGGTGGCGACCTGCGAGGCCAACGGCGTCAACCCCGAGGCGTACCTGGCTGACGTCCTGCTCCGTGTCCAGACGCATCCCAACTCGCGCATCGCGGAGCTGCTGCCGCACGAGTGGAAGCGTCGGCAGACCACCGGTCCGCCCGAGTCACACCTCCAACCCTCGCTCTGAACCCTCCTGCGGTCGCGGTGTCCGTTGCGCACGGACCTCGTCCGTCTTCAACGGCTTACACCACGTCACTGACCGGACGGATACGCAGAAAGCGCCACTGCACGCCCGTCCGCGTCACGTAGAGGATGGCATTCACCACCTCGCGGCGTGGGTGCACCTGCTCCTTCGGCCCGCCTCCCACGGGCCCGACGAACGGCTCAATGTGGGCCCATTGCTCGTCCGTCAGGTCGCTCGGATACGGCGTGCGCGTGGGCATTGGGAGGTCGGCCATCCTGTTCCTTCAACGTCCTGGCCCGCTCGCTCCATTTCAACAGGCTCTAAGGGTCGAAAACCTGCGACTCTGTATCCATGCCCTACGCAGCGACCAAGGTGTGGTGGCCGTGGAATGAGGATTCTATGGTTCGGTGAGTTGATGTGGGGTGCTTGAGGTGGGGTATTGTGGTGTTTGTGTTGAAAGTTTTGGTGGGGTGGTTGTTGTCTTGGAGGGAAGTATGGGTTCGCGTCTTGGATATGAGGAGTTGGTGGAACGATTTAATTCTGTCTCGATGGATGTTGTGAAGTTGCGAGAGGTGATTGTGGTGATTGATGGTGAGTTGAGGCTGGCGCCACATGATGCGAGGTTGTACTCGCTTCGCGGTTGGGCTCGGACGGTGGCGGGAGATGCGAAAAATGCTATTGCTGACTTTGATCGGGCCATAGAGCTTGATTGTAGTCGTGGGGCTTATTATTACAATCGTGGATTGGCGTATGGGATGTTGGGGGAGTCGGATTTGGCTCGGGAGAGTTTTCTTGCCTGTGGGCGATTGGCTGTTGAGTCGGGGGATGAGGATTTACTGGATGCGTTGGAGGGCCACATTTCGTTGGATGCACTGAAATGACAAGCCCGGGCCAGCGCATCCCTCGCACCAACCTGGGCTCGAATCCCATCCAGATGAACAGGCCTACGGCTTCTTCACGTCGTAGGACACCAGTTCCTCCAGGCGTTCCCCTTCCTCGCGGACCTTGCCCACGCCGGGGACCAGCCAGTACCGGCGTTGCTTCTCCTCCTTCACCTCTCCGCTCTTGTTCAGCTTGTCGCGCTGGACCTTGATGGCATTGGTGAAGGTGCCCGCGGGCGTCGTCACCGTGACGTCCTTCTCCAGCACCTTCCAGACGTACTTCGGGTCCTTGCCCTCCGTTCCGCCCGCCGCGTAGGTGATCAGCTCACGCACCTGATCCTGGTGCTCCCAGGGCACGGTGGTTGGCGTCGTCGCCAGGGACTTCATCATCGCCGGAGACCAGGTCGTCGCCTTCGAGGGCAGGCCGTCCAGGACGTCCTCCTCGCGCAGGCGCACCACCAGGCCGTTCGTCAGCTCCAGTTGCCAGGAGTTCTCCTCGTAGACCGTGCCCGACTTCGTGCGGTCCTGCCGGCTGTGGACCTTGACTGCCGTCATCGTCGTGTCCGGCACCGTCTCCGGGCCCTGCACCGTCACCACCTTGTTGAAGACGCCTTCCACGTCGTCGGTGATGCGGTAGGTCCACGTGGAGCCCGCCGTCAGCGGCCAGAGCGTCGTCAGCTCCGTCTCTTGATCCGGCTTCGTGCCGCCGCCCGTGCCGTCCGGATCCACCGCGTTGCCCGGCAGGTCCACCGTGCCGTCCGGGTTCGTCGTGGGGGCTCCCGGATCATTCCCCGTCGGCAGACTGCCTCCGCCGCCACCACAGGCGGCGAACGCTCCGCACGCCGTGAACAGCACCGCCAGCTTCCTGAACTTCATGCCATCTCCTCCCGCGCGCCCTTCTCGCTCACCGCCGTCCACCGCAGGCCCCGCAGGGGCGCCCCTGCCGTCCGCCCCAACGCCGCCGCCAGGCTTCCTGGCTCCGGCTCCTCGACTTCCAGCTCCACCCGCCGCGCGGAGAAGTCCATCGCGCAGCTCTTCACCAGCACGTTGCGCTCCCCCAGCGCCGCCCTCAGCGTGGCCTCCGCGCGCACCAGGTCGTCCGCCTGCGCGGACACCACCAGCCGCTGCTTCGCGTCCTTCGTCGCCACGGCCTTCTTCTCGAACAGGTCCAGCACGAAGAGCAGCGCCGCCACGAACCCCGTGCCCACGCACGCCAGCACCAGGTTCCCGTGGCCGCACGCCATGCCCAGGCCAATCACCAGGAACAGGATGGCCGCGTCCCTTGGGTCCTTCAGCCCCGAGCGGAACCGCACGAACCCGCCCAGGCCCACCAGCCCGAAGGCCTTCGCCACGCTGTTGCCGATCACCGCCGTGATCACCGCCGCCGCCGCGCAGAGCAGAATCTGCGCCTGCACCATCTCCACCTTCGGCAGCGGCTTGCCCGTCACCATCCGCCACGGCCTCGACGACAACAGCGCCCCAATCAGCGCCGCCGCCACCAGCCGGGGGAGGATGGACCCCATCGACAGCGCCGACAGCTCCTGCTCCACGTCCTGGAACAGCGCTCCGAACGGACCCTCCATGGGCGTCACGCCTCCTGCCGCCCGGTGTCCACTCCCAGCGCCTCCACCAGGGCCCGTGCCGGCCGCTGCGCCTGCTCCAGCGCCCGCGCGTGCGCCACCACCGCGTACGCGTTGCGCAGCACCGGCAGCTTCCCGGCCTGCTCCTCCAGGATGCGATCCAACAGCGCCCGCGTCTCCGCCACCAGCGGCAGCCCCTTCATCGACGACACCACCGTCGCCGGCCACCGGCGCGCCGCGGCGGCCCGCAGCTTCCACGCGCTCGGCGAGTCCATCCCGTCCACCGAGTCCAGCGCCTCCTTGGTGGACTGCGCACCCCGCTCACGCATCGCCCATGCCCGCGGCGTGTCCACGCCCGTCAGCGAGCGCAGCACCAGCTTCAGCGCTCCCTTCTCCAACTGTTCACGCAGCCCCACCGCCACCGGCGTCTCCAGCCCCGTCGTGCTCTTCAGCACCGCCAGCCGGTCGTGCGGGATCAGCGCCTCACGCAGCGCCTCCGCGCGCTCCGTGGCCAGGCCTCCCAGGCTGCGCGCCACCTCCGAGTACAGCTTGCGCCGCATGCCCGCCTCGCGGACCACCCAGGACTCCTCACCATCCACACCCACCAGGCCAAGCAGCACCGCCGCCAGGTGTCCGTCCTTCAGGCCCCGCTCGCGCAGCGCCCACGCTTCCGGCGAGTCCTGGCGCTTGAGCCCCTCCAGCACCGCCGCCGGCGCCTGCGCGTACAGCCGCTGCCTCAGCGCGTGCGAGCGCGGCGACGAGACGAACCCCAGACCCTCCGCCACGTCCACCGGCACGCTCGCCGCCAGCACCTCGCGCAGCGTCCACGCCGTGTCGTCATCCAGGCCGCTCAGGCTCCGTGCTACCAGCCCCGGCAGCCGCTCCGCGTACGCCACCCGGCGCTGGTGCGCGGGCAGGCCCGGGATGCCGTTGAGCAGCCACGCCGCCAGCTGTGGCTCGCGCGCCTCCAGGCTGTCCACCGCCTGGAAGAAGCGCTCCTCCACGTCATCCACCGACGCCACGCCCGGCTTCGGTGGCGTGGAGGCAGGGACCAGCCGCTGCACCGGCTGCTCGCGCCCCTCCAGCCGCGCCACCACGGCCTCCACCAGGCGCTGCTCCAGTACTCGCAGCGGCTGATCATTGTTCTCCAGGATGAGCCACCGCGCCGGATCCTTCCGGGCCTGCGCCAGGAACGCCTCGCGCACGCGCACCGCCAGCCCCGCGCCCACCAGGCCCTTGCGGCTGTCCGCGTCGTTCACCTTGCCGCTCTGCACCTTGCCCAGCCGCTTGCGCAGCCGCGCGAGGTCGGGGTCGACGTCCACCAGGATGACCAGGTCCGGCCACAGCCCCTGCGACGCCAGCTCGCACGCGGGCAGGAGCTGCTCCTCCTCCAGGCCCCTTCCGCCGCCCGTCAGCGCGAGCTGCGAGTAGAGATAACGGTCGGAAATGCACACCTCGCCGCGCTTCAGCGCGGGCGCGATGACCTCCTCCAACTGCTGCGCGTCGCGGGCCAGGTTGAGGAAGAACTCCGCGCGCGGGCCCATCTCCAGGAGCTTCGCGTCGCGCGTCAGGTCGCGGATGCGCCGCGCGGTGGGCGACTGCAGCTCGCCTCCCTCGCGCGCGTGCGCGACCTTGTAGCCCAGCCGCTTCAGCCGGGCCGCGAGCAGGTTGGACAGCGTCGTCTTGCCGCTGCCGTCAATGCCTTCGAAATCGATGAACACGGTGCCCTAACCCCCTGCGACCCCAACGCCACCTGTTGTGAAGGCATGCACCCGCGCCATGCCCTCCGCGAACTTGCTGTACGCCAGCGCGCCCCCCGGATTGAGGGCCGCCAGCCACTCGGGCAACGACGCCCCGAGGTGCTTCACCTCCACCACCACCCTCGAGTCCTCCCACGCGGGCAGCCCCAGCCGCTCCACCGACAGCGCCGTGGGTGAGAAGGCCAGCTCCGGCGACACCGCGTGGAAGCCGATGTCCCGGTCCACCGTCACGCGCCACTCCCGCGACACCTGGTACACGTGCCGCCGGTACGTCACCGCCAGCACCGGCGTCAGGCTGCCTCCCGCGATGAGCGGCAACAGGCTCACGCCTCCCTTCAGGACCCGGCCCAGCTCCGCGCGCGGCACCCACACGCGACGCTTGCGCGTCAGGCCGCCGCGCTCGCGCTTCACCTCCAGCACCACGCGCTCGCGCCCCGCCGCGCCCACGTCCGGCGAGTACTCCTTCGTCCTCACCTTGAGGCAGTCCTCCGGCGTGAGCAGCGCGCGCCGCGTCAGCGGGTGGCCCGGCTTGTCGAAGTACACCGACACGATGCGCGTGGGCGGCGACAGATAGCCCCCCAGCTCCTGCGACAGCCGCGTGCACACCACCTTGGCGTCGGAGGCGTCCAGCACCCGCTTGAACTCACGCCGCAGCTTCGTCACTTCGCCTTCCGCGAATGAGATCGGATCCACGGGTCTCCTCACCGGAAGCGGGTGGCGAGCTGCACCGACAGCTCGAGCGCGGGCGCCACGTCCCCCGGCCGGAGCGCCCGCTCCGCCTGGACCTGCGCCTTGAAGGAATCCGCCAACAACACGTTGAAGCCCCCCGTCACCGAATGCCCCTGGGCCTGGATGCCGCCCTGCAACTGCAGCGCCTCCGCCCCCACCACCGGCTGCACCGCCCACCCCTCGCGGCCCACCGGCACCGTCCAGTACGCGAGCACCGACTGCGAACGGAACGGCCCCAACGCCAGCCGGCCCGCCGCCGCCTCGCCCGTCACCGACAGCCCCCACAGCGTCACTTCCGCGTCCGCCGCCGTCGCGTACTGCTTCGTCCCGTCAATCACCTGCGTCAGGTACGTGCTCGTGCCCAGCGTGAGGAACTTGAACGGGCGGATGCTCAGCCGCGCGGAGCCGTCCTCGCTCAGGCGCTTCCCCGTCGCGTCCTCGCCGCCCTGGAAGAGGCCCGCGGACAGCTTCAGGCCCCACGCTTCCTTCAGGCGCAGCTCGCCCATGAAGCCCAGGCGCCGGCCGCCCAGGTCGTTCGTCTCCGTGAGGTAGTCCTCCACCAGCCCGCGCTCCTGGAGGGGCAGCCGCCACGCCGACTCCTGCGAGCGCTGGAGGAAGGGCGACTTGAAGCGGCCCGCGTACAGCCGCAGGCGCTTGTCGTCATCCGCCAGCCGCACGAACGCGTCCTTGAGGATCGTCTTGGAGGCGAGATCCGCGCTCACCTCCGCCTCCAGGTTGGACAGCGACGCGGCCACGCCCACGCGCGCGGACTCGATGCCCAGGTCGCGCTCGTACTTCTGGCGCTCGTCGGCGGCGGCCCGCGCGAACACGCGGCCGAACACGCGGATCCGCTGCCGGGGGCCGTCCTTGTCGTCCGCCTTGTCCGCTTCGTCCGGCGCCTCGCCCAGCGTGTCTTCCTTGGGGCCGGTGCGCTTCTTCTTCTTGCCCGGCACCGCCGCGTCCGGCACTGGCGCGCCTGGCTCCGTCACCTGCTCCGGCGTGCCCGAGATCGGCCCCTGCGAGCCGGCAGGCATCGCCTGCGCCACCGCGCCGCCCAGCGCTTCCTCCGACTCGCCCTCCGGCTCCTTCGCGTCGTCGTCTCCGGAGACCTGGAGCGGCTGATCCGCGCCCTCCGCCGCCGCGTCCTCGTCCGGCTCTGGCGCCGCGCCCGCGACCGCCGGCAGGCCCAGGAGGACCGCGACGAGCAGTCCCCGCCGCCACCCCTTCTCCTCCAGTCCCTTCCCGCCCATGCCCGATGTCTCCCCGCCCCGGAAATGCCCACGCCCATCGACCTGCTGCCTGCCCCCCCGTGCAACCCCGGTGCCCAGGGCAGGGACGTGCACTGCAGGACATCCAGGAGTGGCGCGCGGGACGGGTGCCCCGTGACGTGGCCGTGACGAGACCCAACGTGGGAAGGTTTTTTCCCTCCCGCGCTGGGACAAGGCTGTAACGCTGGACTGTAAGAAGGGCGGTGTTACCGATCAGCGGGCGGGTCCACCGGCGGCACGGTGGGCGCTGGAGTCGCCGCGGTTTCAGGCCGGGGCGGATCGGCCTCCCGGGGCAGGGCGGCGGCGGGCTCCACCGGCGAGGTTTCCGGAGCCGCGGCTGGTGCGGGCGAGGTTTCCGGAAGCGCAGGCTCCATGCGGGAGGCTTCCAGCGCGGCGGTTCGCTCGGGTGCGGCTTGCGGAAGCGCAGGCTCCATGCGGGGGGCTTCCAGCGCGGCGGCCTGCGCGGGTGCGGCTTCCGGAACCGCAGGCTCCATGCGGGGGGCTTCCAGCGCGGCGGCCTGCGCGGGTGCGGCTTCTGGAACCGCAGCCGGCGCGGGCGAGGTTTCCGGAGCCGCGGCCTGCGCGGGTGCAGCTTCCAGAACCGCGGCCTGCTGTGCGGGCGCGGCTCCCTCGGGTGCTGGAGTCGCGGCAGCGGACTCCGTGGGCGCGGCCTCCGGAGGCGGGGCCTGGGGCAGGGGAGGGATGGGGTGCTCCGGCGTCACCCCTCGCCGCGTGACGGCGTACAGCACCCGCGCCAGCAGCAGCCCTCCGGCGATGGCCATCAGGATGCGCCAGACCCAGGGTGGAACCGGGGGCTTGCTCACGGTGAACCGCGCGTGCGCCGTCTTGGGGCGGGTGGTGAGGAAGCGCACGTCCACGTCCCACGCGCCGGCCTCGTCGGGGACGAACTCGGTGCTCCAGCCCACGGCGTCGCGCGTCAGCGTGCGCGTCACCTGGCCGGGCACGCCCTCGCGGGAGAACGCGACCGTGACGGCGCCCCGGAACGGCGGGCCCTGGAGGTTTCCCACCGACAGTGTCAGCCGCAGCGGCTCTCCAGGGCGGATGACCGCCGGGGTGAGGACGCCCTGGAGCTGGTCCTCCGCGTCCCGCCAGGACAGGGAGAGCAGCTCTCCCTTGCGCTCCACCTTGATCTGATCCGGCGCGGGGGCCGCGGCGGCATGCAGGGCCAGCAGGCAGGTCGCGACGACCCACCCCAGTGCGGCGCCCTTGCGGCTTTGCCTCATGGGCCGCTGTCCCCTAAGATGCGCTGCCCTGTCACCTTCCACTGAGCCCGCTCCCCCCGGGGAGTCCCCGGGATGAACCCTCAAGCCTTCGGGAAATACCAGCTCCTCAAGAAGCTCGCCACGGGCGGCATGGCCGAAGTCTGGCTGGCTCGTCAGTCCGGAATCGAGGGCTTCCAGAAGGAGCTCGTCGTCAAGCGCATCCTCCCGCACCTCGCGGAGGACCGCGAGTTCGTGGAGATGTTCAAGAACGAGGCGCTGATCGCCGCGCGCTTCAACCACCCGAACATCGCGCAGGTCTACGAATTCGGCGAGGCCAACGGCACCTACTACATCGCCATGGAGTTCATCCACGGCGAGGACCTGGGCCGGGTCATGCGCAAGGCCAGCAGCATGAACCAGTGGATCGCCCGTCCGCTGGCCATCCGCATCGTCGCGGCCGCGTGCGAGGGCCTCTACTACGCGCACAGCCGCACGGATGACCGCGGCCAGCCGCTCAACGTGGTCCACCGCGACATCAGCCCGCAGAACATCCTGATCAGCTTCGATGGTTCCGTGAAGCTGGTGGACTTCGGCATCGCGAAGGCGGCGGACCAGGCGTCGATGACGAAGTCCGGCGCCATCAAGGGCAAGTTCGCGTACATGGCGCCCGAGCAGGCCGCGGGCAAGCACCTGGACCGGCGCGCGGACATCTTCGCCATCGGCCTCGTGCTCTACGAGATGCTCACCGGGCACCGGCCGCTCAAGAAGGAATCGGAGCTGGCCACGCTGCAGGCGGCCATGGAGTGCGCCATCCCGTCCCCGTCCGAGGTGGCCGACGTGCCCCGGGACATGGACCACGTGGTGATGCGCGCGCTCGCCAAGAACGCGGACGACCGCTACGACAACGCGCGCGAGTTCCAGACGGCGCTGGAGGAGCTGCTCGTCAACGAGCGCTGGCTGGTCACCCCCGGTCAGATCTCGGAGCTGATGAAGACGCTCTTCGCGGAGCGCCTGGACGAGGAGCGCAAGCAGCAGCAGTTCATGCCCACGGGCGAGGACTCCAACACCTCGCCGCCCCGGCCGCCCCCGGACATGAGCTGGGATGCCCCGCCGGGCGAGTCGCCTTCGCAGTCGCGCGAGCGCTCGCGCGGCGGCGCCACCCGCACGGGGTCCGCGCCCCGCCGCGCGACGGGCATGTCGCCCGCGCTGGCGGAGGACCCGAACGAATACGACGCGCCGTCGCTCACCGGCGTGGAGCCGCAGCCCCGGCGCCGCTCCAGCGTGTCGGAGCCGGTGGCCCGGCGCGGCACGTCCACCAGCAACCCGAACGCGACGCAGATCGCCCGCACCAACTCGCGCTCGGACCTGCGCAGCCAGGCCGTGGACGACGTCCCGCCGCCCCGGCGCACGATGTCGCGCGGCGCTCCGGTGTCGGAGCCGCCCATGCGCTCGCGCTCGGGCGTGCAGCGCATGGACCTGGAGGATGACGAGCGCACGCGCCTGCCGCCTCCGGACGAGGATCTGGAGACGGAGCCCGTCCCCGCGCCTCCGCCGCCGCGCCGCCGCACCAGCACCAGCCAGTCCGCCGCGGAGGCGCCGCGCCGCCGCACCTCCAGCCGCGTGGACGCCCCGCGCCCGCGCCCGGTGGCCCCGCCGGTGGACGACGAGGACTCCGGCGAGCGCCGTCCGTCGCGCTCCAGCGCCCCCGCGCTGCCGGAGCCGGCGAAGCCCCGGGGCGGCAGCGTGCGCACGCTGGTCTCGGTGGGCCTGGTCGTGGGCCTGCTCGCGCTGGTCGTGCTCTTCCGCGAGCCCATCATGCTGGCGCTCACGTCCAAGGCCGCGGATGCGCAGGGCGTGTGGCTGACGGTGAACACCAACCAGCCGGTGAAGGTGTCCGTGCGGCACACGGAGCGCTGCAACAGCCCGGAGCCGGTGACGTTCCTGGGGACCGCGCCGCTCACGCGCGTGCAGGGCGCCCACCTGCAGGACACGCTCATCCTGGAGAACGACGCCCAGGGGATCTACCTGGAGGACTCGGAGGAGCTCGCGTTCGGCCAGCCCGGCGAGCTGAAGACCTTCGAGCGCAGCTTCAAGGAGGGCACCCTCAAGCTGAAGATCACCCCCAGGTCGATGGCGTCGGGGCTCACGGTGTACCGGAACAACCAGATGATGGGCAGCGCCGGCACGACGCTCAAGCTGATGGAGGGCAAGCAGCGCCTGGAGCTGCGCGGCAAGCAGCTCAAGGAGCCCGTCGCCTTCGAGGCCACCATCAAGCCCGACGAGACGACGGACCTGCCCCTCGACCTGGCCTCCGCGCTCTAGTAGCGCGGCAGGGAAGGGTCCACGGTGCGCGAGTACAGGTCGATGCCGCCCTGGAGCGACACGGCGTCCAGGCCCCGGTCGATGAGGTACGCGGCGCCGTCCAGGCTGCGCACCCCGTGGTGGCAGTAGACGACCACGGGGCGGCCCCGGAGGGCGTCCAGCTGCGCGTGGAAGTCCTCCAGCTCCGGCAGGGGCATCAGCACCGAGCCGGGCAGGGCCACCCACTCGTGCTCGTGCGGGAAGCGCACGTCCACCAGCACGGGGCGCGCTTCGGGGGGGCCGGCCAGGCGCCGGGCCAGCTCGGCGGGGGTGATTTCAGGGATGGGCATGGGGGTTATCTTCTGTTGAGCCGGGAAGGGGCCCGTCAGGTCCCTTGGCTTTTCGGGCGCCGGGGCGTTATGAGGCGCCGTCCACGAGGAGAGTGAAGCACATGGATACTTCTACCGCCGTCGCCGGCTCCACGCCGGACTCCCAGCCCGCCACCTCCGCGCCCGTCGTCCTGACGGCCGCCGCCATCGCCCAGGTGAAGACGGTCATCCAGGCCCAGGGCTTCCAGGGCTATTTCTTCTCCATCCGCGTGGTGCCCTCCGGCTGCAGCGGCCTGGGCTACGACCTGAACCTCGTCAAGGAGACGAAGGCGGGCGACCAGACGTGGGAGCAGGATGGCGTGACCATCGCCACGGACGCGCTGAGCGCCCAGTACCTCACGGGCACGCACATCGACTACGTCACCAGCATCACCGGCGCGGGCTTCAAGTTCGAGAACCCGAACGCCAAGTCGTCCTGCGGCTGCGGCACGTCGTTCACCACCTGAGCCGCCGTCCCCACGGCGCGGGGAAGGAGGGCCGGGATGGGACGCCGGACAGGCGTGCCCCCGGCCCTTCGTGCGTCCAGCCCTCAGGCGCCGGCCACGGGCTTCATCACCTTCATCCAGTTCTGCTCACCCTGGCCGCGGTTGCGGCGCTGGGCGCGGCGGGCCTCGGCCTCCTGGAAGGCCTGGCGCTCCGCTTCCGACTCCAGCAGCAGCGGCGGCACGGGCACGCCCTTGCCGTCCTGGCCCTGCGCCACGAAGGTGAGCAGCGCGCTGGTGGTGAGGTGCCGCTCACCGGTGAGCGGGTTCTCCGCGTGCACGGTGACGCCCACCTCCAGCGAGGTGCGGAACGCCGCGAGCACGCGCGAGTGGAGGAGGGCAATCCAGCCCACGCGGATGGGGGCGTGGAAGTGCAGGTCGTCCATGGACGCCGTCACG
Source organism: Corallococcus sp. RDP092CA (assembly GCF_041903675.1). Taxonomy (NCBI): domain Bacteria; kingdom Pseudomonadati; phylum Myxococcota; class Myxococcia; order Myxococcales; family Myxococcaceae; genus Corallococcus; species Corallococcus sp. RDP092CA. The sequence goes on from NZ_JAYESI010000035.1 coordinate 11,201, forward strand.
ACGACCTGACGGCAGTGGCGCTGGGCGGCCACGGCGCCGCAGATGTCGATCCACTGCATCACCTTCCCGCCGAACGCGGCGTTCAGGTTGTTGGCGTCCGGAGGGAGGATGAGCTGCGTCATCACCACTTCGGAGTCGCGCGGGCTCTTCGGGCTGAGGTCGTGCATGGCGCGCCCGAGCGTCGCACGAAACGCCGCCGCGTCAGGCGAGGAATGCGGAGACGCGGTCCATGAACTCCTCGCGCCCCGGGCCCCGGCGGATGTCCTGCGTCGTCACGTCCACCACCAGGCACTCCACGCCGTACTTCTCCTGGAGCACCTGGGGGAAGCCCGCGTAGTAGCCGTTGAGGCCCTTGAGGAACTGCCGCCCGATGCCCTTCTCCTCCGCCCGTCCGCGCGTGCGGATGCGCTGGAGCAGCACGTCCTCGGAGGGCACGTCGAAGCAGATGACCTTGTCCGGCCGCACGATGTGGCGCGACAGCCGCTGGAAGTACTCGTAGTACAGGTCCAGCTCCGCGTTCGTCATGTGCCCCAGGCCGTGCAGGTACTTGGCGAAGATCTCGGGGTCCTCGTAGAGCGTGCGGTCCTGCACGCAGCTCTTCCGGACGGAGTGGATGAGCTCGTGGTGCTCCACGCGCCGGATGAGGAACTCCAACTGCAGCGTGAACGACCACCGCGACATGTCCCCGTAGTAGTCACGCAGGAAGCGGTTGTCGATGACGGGCTCGTCGAAGAGCTCGAAGCCGAAGCCCTGGCTGATGAGCTTCGCGGCCGTCGTCTTGCCCGCGCCGATGTTGCCCGCGAGCGCCACGAAGCGCTTGGCGCGCGGCACCTTCACCTTGACGGTGTTGCGGGCGGAGGGCTTCGTTTCGGACTCGGCCGGGGGCGGCGCCTTGGAGGAGGGCGGCTCGGTGCGGGACGTGGCCGGACGCGCGCGGGCGGTGGAGCGGGGCATGGAGCCCGAAGGCTTAACCCGGCTTTCCCAGGGCGTCCATTCGCTGGCGGAGCAGGTCCGGCCGGTCGGTCATGATGCCGCCGATGCCCTCCTGGAGGAGCCGGTCCATCTCCGCCGGATCATCCACGGTCCAGACGTTGATCCACTTGCCGCGCTCGGCCGCGGCCTTCAGCAGCGCGTCGTCCACCAGCCGCACCTCGCCGAAGTACAGCGGCATGTCGAGCACGCTGAAGCGCGCGTCCTCCGGCGGCGCCTCGCCCGCCTTGAGCGCCAGGACGAACGAGGCCAGCGCGTCGCGCGGGTAGAAGTAGCACGCGTCCGGCAGTTGCTCGAAGAGCCGCTCCGCGATGACGTCCTGCTCGCTGCCCAGGCACACGCGGCCCAGGGCCCCTTCCTCGGTGAGCAGGCGGGCGAGCACCGCTTCCGCGCCCGGCACATCCGGCTTGAGCTCCACGTTGAGGCGCAGGGACGGGAAGGCGCGCAGCACCTCGCGCAGCGTGGGCAGCCGCACCCCCTGGCCGCGGAAGGGGAAGGTGCGGCCCTCGTCCGGCGTGAAGCGGTAGCCCGCGTCCAGCTCGCGCAGATGGGCCAGCGTGAGCGCCGCGAGCGGACCTTCCCCATCGGTGCAGCGCTCCAGCGTGTCGTCGTGCGCGACGATGACCTCGCCATCGCGCGACAGGTGCACGTCCAGTTCCAGCATGTCCGTGCGGTGAGTGTGGACGGCGCGCTGGAAGGCCTCCAGGGTGTTCTCCGGCGCGAGCAGCGCTCCGCCGCGGTGCGCGATGTGGAGCGTGGGCTTCAGCCCGTTACGAAACATGTCGCGCGGCAGCATGATCCACCTATTCCTGAATTGACGATGATGTCACGAACGGGGGGCCGGTCCGTTCCTTGCCGGCCCCGTGGAGCCGCCGGTATAAGGGCCCGAATCCTCAGCCCGACCGGCGTCGGACTTCAACCACCTCGGCGCCCTTCACCCCCCGGAGAATTTCAAATGGAACTGCGCACGAAGCTGGGCGCTGCGGCCCTCCTGGCTGCCGCGGCGATGGCCACCGCGGCCGGCTGTGGCGGCCGTGATGACGATCCCAATCCCACCCCCGACGCCGGCTGTACGGGCGTCTGCAGCACCGATGCCGGCACGGACGCGGGCACGAACAGCGACGCGGGCAGCGACGCGGGCACGAACACGGATGGTGGCTCCGACGCGGGCGCGGGCGGTCAGATCGCCGCGGTGCGCAAGCTGTCGTTCGGCACCAAGGCGACGCTGCACGACGTGATCGTCACCGACGTGGACTACGAGAAGCTGGGCACCGACGGGAAGCAGTGGCGCTCGTTCTTCTGGGTGACGGACCCGGCCTTCCCGAAGGAGGGCCTCTACATCAGCAAGTTCTATGACGACCTGCCGGACACGTACCGCCCGCAGCCGGGCAACACAGTCGACATCGAGGGCTACTTCGGCACCGAGCCGAACTACCAGCCGTTCAGCGGCCGCCGCCACCACCTGGTGAACGACTACCGCAACGGGAAGACGCTCAACATCACCGTGAAGTCCGACGCGGGCGTGGAGGCCCGGCCGGCGGCCAACGAGGTGACGGTGGAGGATCTGCAGGCGTCGCTCGAGGCGGCCCAGAACACCGCGTCCTACCTGGGCACGCGCATCCACCTGGCGGGTCCGCTCACCCTGACCAACCCGCAGCCCGTCCAGTTCCAGCGCCTGGACAGCGAGGACGCGGGCACCATCTACTACGGCTTCGAGGTCACCGGCGGCATCCTCGTCTACCACGACAAGACGCGCTCCCGGAACCTGAGCGATGGCGGCACGGTCGTCGGTTGTGACTACCAGAAGGCCGCGCTGGATGGTGGCGCGGTGACGTTCCCGAACGGCATCAGCGGCGTCTGGGACACCTACACCTTCGCGCCCTGCACCAACGGCAGCTCGGACATCACCGGCTGCGGCAACAACAGCTCCGACAGCGGCGTGCCGGGCACCGACAAGCGCTACACCTACACCGTCATCCCGCAGGACTGCACCGACCTGCCGGGCGAGGTGGACGGCGCGGCCTTCCCGTAATCCGCCGTCACCTGACGTCTTCCCCGACCGCCTCCCAGGGCCCTGCGCCCCTGGGGGGCGGCCGTGTTTCAGGGGCTGGAAAGTTCGCGTGCCCCGCCGGGCCTGCCTAGAGTCCGGCGCCGGGCGGGTCGGACGGCTCCCCCCGGGCCTGGAATGCAGGTAGGCTCCGGACCCGCTTCAAAGTTCCACCCGCGGTCCACACCTTCCAAGTCCTTGAGCTCGCCCCAGACGGCTACCCCGTTCGGCAAATACCTGCTCATCAAGCGCCTCGCGCTGGGCGGGATGGCGGAGCTTTTCCTGGCGCACAAGCCGCCGGACCCCACGCTGGTGGTCATCAAGCGGATCCTCCCGTACCTCTCCGAGGAGCCGGAGTTCGTCCAGATGTTCCTGGACGAGGCGCGCATCGCCGCCCAGCTCCACCACCCCAACATCGTGCAGGTGCACGAGCTGGGGAAGGAGGGGGACAACATCTTCATCTGCATGGAGTACGTGGAGGGCGTGGACCTGCGCCGCGTGCTCGCGGAGGAGTTCAAGTTCGGCGCCTCCATGCCGTATGGCGTCGCGGCGAAGATCTGCGCGGCCATCGCCGCGGGCCTGGACCACGCGCACTTCAGCCGGGGCGTGGATGGGCGTCCCCTGGAGCTGATCCACCGGGACGTCTCTCCGCAGAACGTGATGATCTCCTACGACGGGCGCGTGAAGCTCGTCGACTTCGGCATCGCCAAGGCCGGCGCGTTCATGGAGCGCAGCAAGCCGGGCGTCATCAAGGGGAAGTTCCTCTACCTGTCGCCGGAGCAGATCCTCCAGGAGCGGTTGGACCACCGGGCGGACATCTACGCGCTGGGGGTGATGCTGTACGAAATCACCACCGGCAAGCAGCCCTTCCACCGCCCCACCACGGAGGGCATCCTCTACGCCATCCGCTACGAGGAGCCGTCCCCGCCGCACCTGGTGCGTCCGGACTACCCGGAGGCGCTGTCGCGCATCGTGATGCGGTGCCTGGTGAAGGACCGCACCCAGCGCTACCAGCGGGCCTCGGACGTGCGCGACGACCTGCAGGCGTTCCTCGCGTCGGGCGTGCTCAAGCAGAGCCTGGACGTGGCGCAGTACATCGCGCGGCTGCTGGGGGAGAAGGAGGAGCGCACCGTGCTCCACATCCCCCCGGCGAAGCGCGCGGGCCGGCACGAGGCCACGGTGCCGCTGCCGTCCCTGCGCACGCCGCCCCCGCCCCCGGTGCCCGACCCGCCGGAGGACACCGCCGCGCGCACGCTGCCCCTGGCCGACGCGGAGGACACCGCCGCGCGGACGCTGCCTCTCGCGGAGGACACTGCGTCGCGCACGCTGCCGCTCGCGCAGGAGGACGAGGACACGGCCGCGCGCACCCTGCCGCTGGGCGGGACGGCGTCGCATGCGCGGGGGCCCTCGGCGCTGACGCCCGTGGCACTGGTGGCCCGGCCTCCCGCGCGCAGGCCCACGGCGGAGGCCGCCGCGCTGCGCTCCTGGGACGCGGACGAGAAGGAGCCCGAGACGCAGATGGCGCTCCCGCGCGACCTGCCCACGCGCGGCGACAGCGACGAGGACGACGACGGCGAGTCCACCGCGGTCGGGACGATGCCCGGGGCGCCCGCGCCGCGCCGCCACCTGGAGCCCGTGTTCGAGGCGGAAGCCTGGGACGAGGACGTGCAGGAGGAGGACAAAGACGGCGACTCCACCGTGCCGCTGCGCGCGCGCCGTCCCCGGGCCATCGCGCCCGCGCCGTCGCGGCGGGGCGCGGGAGACCGTTCAAGGCGTCCGTCGACCGGTGTGGCCATGCCTCGTGGGGCGGGGTCCGGAGAGGATCCCTTCGCGCCCACCCCGCGCCGCACGCCCCCCCATGCGTCCGAAGCGCGCGCCTCGACGCCGCCTTCGGCCTCGCGCCGCCCGGGCTCGGCCCCCGCCGACGACGGCCGGTCCGAGCCGCTTTCCTCCGGCCCCCGGCGCATGGGCGACGACGGCCGGTCCGAGCCGTTTTCCTCCGGCCCCCGGCGCATGGGCGACGACGGCCGGTCCGAGCCGCTTTCCTCCGGTCCCCGGCGCATGGGCGACGACGGCCGGTCCGAGCCGCTTTCCTCCGGTCCCCGGCGCATGGGCGACGACGGCCGTGTGTCGCCGACCTCGGGCCCGCGCCGGGGCGGCTCGCCGTCCAGCGACGCGAACCGCTCCGCTCCGTCCGGCGGTCCCGGGGCTCGCAACGCGCGTCCGCCGCGGCCCTCGCCCGAGGACGACGAACGCTTCCACACCGACCCGGGCGCCTCCGGGATGAGCCTCACGGACCCCACGCCCGTGTCCTCCGGGGACCCGGACGACGACGAGTCCACCGTCGGGTTCCAGGCGCCGCGCCGGCCCTCCCCGCGCCGGGCCGCGCGCCCCCCCGTCGACGAGGTTGAGGCCTATGACGACGAGGGGCCCGACGCCCTCGCCCCGTCCCGGTCGCCCCGGCGCTCGCGAGCCGTGCTGTTCGTGGTGGGCGCGATGCTCTTCGCCGTGCTGGGCCTGGGGCTCGCGTGGATGATGGGCCTCTTCAGCCAGGACGCCCCGTCGCCTCCCACGCCCATGAAGGGGGCTCCGACCGGAGGCCCGGCGCGGCCGGGCCCCCTGGGCACGGCCCCCACGAAGCCGCCCACGCCCGCTCCGGAGGTGGCGGCGCCCCCGACGTCCGCGGCGCCCGCGCTCGCGGAGGGCGCCACGACGACGAAGCCCTCGGAACCCGCCGTCGCCGACACCGCCGCGCCGCCGCCGGACGCGAGGCTCGCGGTGGCCGCGGCGGGCCCCGAAGCCGCACCCCCGCCGGCCCCGGCGCCGGCGCCCCCCGCCGAGCCCCCACCCCCCGCCACCGTGGATGTCCGCTTCGACGCCCCGGCGCGCACCGTGCTCGGCCGGCCGGGCGGCGGGAAGCTGCCCATCAACCAGGTGCTCGCCCTGGCCCCCGGGCCGCTCCGCGTCCAGTACACCTGCCCGGGACGGCGTGCACCTCGGGGCATCGAGACCTACAACGTCCGACCTGTAACCGGGGAACTCCAGACGCTCCGGGTCCCATGCCGGAGGAAGCGCTAATTGGCACGGCGACTTACGCGTATGCGGCATCCGCACCCTGCGGCGGACACGTAGGACCGGGTACGCTTGAGTGCCATTAAGTCGTTGGATTTCCTTGGTTTTCCACCGAGCGGGCGCGTTTACACATGTCAGAGGGGTCCGTAGACTCCGGCCCCTCTATGGCTCGCGCGAAGAAGCGGAAGAACATCAACCGACAGAGGACCTACCCCGCGGGGAGGGTGGCCCGGCAGCTCCCGGTCGCCCCGGAGCCCAACCGACTGGTGAAGGTGTGGCGGCGCGTGTTGGAGCGCCGGCTGCGCACGCGGCTGCGGGGGAAGGTGGCGGTGGAGATCCACGACAACACCCACACGATGCTGACCTTCCAACGGCAGCGGGCGCTGTGGCGGCTGCGGCTGCACCACATGTTCCTGGCCGCGCCGGACGACGTGCTCCAGGCGCTCGCGAGCTTCGTGCGCAAGGGCGACCCGGACGCCAGCGCGCTCCTGGACCGCTACATCGAGCGCAACCGCATCTTCATCCGCCGGCTGTCCCCGGCGCAGATGCGCAAGCGGCTGCGGCTGTCGCCGGTGGGGCGCTACCACGACCTGGGCCGCATCTATGAGCGGCTCAACGAGCGCTACTTCCAGAGCCGCATCGACGCGGCCATCACCTACGGGCCGGCGCCCCGGGTGAAGGGGCCGCGCAAGAGCATCAAGATGGGCTCGTACTCGGCGGACTCGAAGGTCATCCGCATCCACCCGGCGCTGGACCAGCCGCTGGTGCCCCGGTACTTCGTGGAGTGGATCGTCTTCCACGAGATGCTGCACCACGTCTACCGCGCCCGCCGGGGCGAGGACGGCCGGCGCTGCATCCACCCGCCGGAGCTGATGGAGCACGAGAAGCGCTTCCACGACTACCAGCGGGCGCTCGCCTGGGAGCGGGAGAACCTGGACCTGCTCCTGTGCGCCCGCACGGAGCAGAACTGACGTGAAGCGGGCCCGCTCCCGGGGCGCCCTGGCGGCGCTCGGGTCGCGGGCCCCAGCAGCCGGCGTCAGGGCAGGATGAGGCCGCCGGGGCTGCGCCGATCGCCCGTGGGGGCGGCAGGAGCCGCTTCGGGGCCCGTGGCCGCCTGGGCGCCCGCTGCGGCGAGGACGACGACCTTGGCGAAGAGCGTCTCCGCGAAGCGCGAGAAGGGCTCGTCGAGCCCGTGGAAGAGGCGCCGCGCCTCACCCCTCGCGATGTCCGCCTGGAGGGCCCGCCCGGTCGCGTCGAAGAAGGCCGCCATGCGCCACAGGCGGCGCGCGTAGCGCTGGCGCACCTCCGGCGTGAAGTACGCCTTCGCCGCGTCCCGCACCCCCTGCTGGAGCTGTTCCTGGCGCTGGGCCTCGCTCAACGCCAGCGGGCTCTGGGCCAGCGCCTGCACCTGCTCCATCAACGCCCGCACCTCCGCTTCGGGCGGCAGCCACTCGGCGATCTCCGGCGTGGCATGGAGCTGATCGCCCTCCAGGGCGCGGCGCACGTCGTCGGGCTCGGGGGCGGGGAGGGGCTCCGGCTCGTGGACGGGCTGCACGTCGTGGTGGCGCAGCGCGGCCTCCAGGTCCGGCGGGAAGGGCGTGCGGGTGCGCAGGTTGAGGGCCGCGGCCTCGGCGAGCAGCCGGGCTCCCTCCTCGCGGGAGACCTCCATGCCGAAGCCGTTCTTCAGCCCGTGCTTGAGGATGCGGCGGATGTCCCCCCGGCTCTGCTCGGTGCGGGTGAGCTCCAGCACGCCCTGCTCGTCCGACGCGATGACCTGGAGCAGCTCCACGCCGCCGCGCACCACGCGCGTGAGCAGCAGGCCGTACTGCCCCGCCGACGACACCAGCGTCACCAGCGTGGGCAGCGCCTCCTGCGCCGGAGCCTCGGGCGCGGGCCTGGGCGCTTCCGGCGGGGTGACGCCGCGCGAGCGCAGCCGGTAGAGCGCCTTCTTCGCGGCCTTGGCCAGCGGCTTCACCGGGGAGGCGGAGAGGGCCTCCGGCAGCGCCACCTGGCCCGCCAGCACCGCCGCCTCCAGCACCGCGCCCGCCAGGGCTTCCGGCAGGGCCTCCACGGCCTCGGCGGACGCGCTGCCCACGTCGTCCGCGAGCCTCCGGGCCCGCGCGACATCCGCCTCCGGAAAGGTGGGCAGGGGCGTGCCGGCGCGCAGCGCATCCAGCAGGGGACGGGGCTCGGTGGGGGCAGGGCTCATGCGCCGGGGTTCTACTTCACGCCCTACCGCCGCCGCACCAGCCAGCTCCCCCCGGCCTGTCCCACGATGACCAGTTCCGACTGAAGCCGCCCGCCGAAGACGCGCGACGGCGGGACCCCGCGCACGAGGAAGTGGTCGTACCAGCGGCCCTGCGTCGCGTAGTCCATCTCCTGGGGCCGCCACTCGGACGGGAAGGTGGGCGGCACCTCGCCCCGGTAGCGCAGCGGGGAGTGCGGCGTGGAGGCGAAGGTGAAGTTGGGCACCCCGCCGCGCTCGCGCGCCACCACCGCCGCGCCGTGGATGAAGACGGGGAAGCGCACCACGCGCGAGCGCGGGTCGAACACCAGCCCCATCACCTTCGGCCGGTTCGCGGCGAGGTCGGACAGCACCTCCAGCTCGCGGGCCTCCTCGGAGAAGCCCCGGAAGCCGCGCCCCATCACGAAGGCCAGCAGCAGCGCGCTCGCCGCCGCCGCGAACGTCAGGGGCGCCCGCCATCCGGCGCGCACGGCCGGCACGCTGGCCACCAGCAGCGCCGCGGCCAGGTGCGCGTAGCGCGTGTTGAGGTAGTAGACGTAGCCCCGGATGTCGAAGGGCAGCAGGAAGTACAGCGCCAGCGCCAGCACGCCCAGCCCCAGCATCCGCCAGCGCGCCACCGGCCCCTCGCGGCGCGTGCCTGCGCCCAGGAGCCCCAGCCCCCAGCCCGCCACCGCCACCGCGCCCACCGCGTAGAGCGGCCAGCGGTCCGAGCCGTCATGGAACGTGTTGGCGAGCACCTGGAGGAACTCCGCGCGGTTCTGCTCGAAGCCCTTCCACGCCAGGTTCTGCGGCGAGAACGTGGGCCCCCACGCCTTCCACGGCGCGCCCGGCTGGATGTCCGGCGGGTTGCCGAACCGCAGCACCACCCACGACAGGAACAGCGCCACGCCGGGCGCCACGCCCAGGAGCGCCGGCACGCGCGGCCGCAGCCGGGCCCCCACGCCGCGCGCCGCCGCGTCCTCCGGCACCGGCGTGGTGAGGAGCAGCCACGGCAGCCCGAACGCCAGGAACCCGAAGGCCTGCACGTGGAAGAGCAGCACCGCCACCAGGCACAGCGCCAGCCCCACGCCCCAGCGCGCGCGGCGCGGCGCGTCCGTCAGCGTCCGCACGAAGAGGCCGCAGCACAGCAGCGTCAGCGGCAGGGCCGCCAGATAGTTGATGAAGCCCCAGCCGAAGCTGTCCCCATACGCGAGCGGCAGCGTCAGCAGCGAGGGCCACGACGGCCGGCCCAGGCTGCGCAGGAGAAAGGCCATGCCCAGCGGCATCCCCACCACGTACGCGGTGAGGAAGACGCGGTTGGCCAGGTCCAGCGGCAACAGCCAGTTGAGCGCGCTGACGAGGTAGTAGTACCCGAGGTAGGGCGTCAGCTCGTGCCGCGCCGCGAACAGCGTGGGGTACAGCGTCGTCGGGTCGTCCAGCCGGTGCAGCACCGAGATGAGGTACAGGTGCTGCGGCAGGTCCACCATGGGCAGGAAGCGCGACACCCAGAGCGGGAGCGCCCCCAGGACGAGCGCGGCGAAGAAGGCGATGCGGGCGGTTCGGGTCGTCACGGGCAGGAGGGCGCGGACTGTACGCGCGCGCCCCCGCGCCGGGCGAGCGCACCGTGGGCTCCGTTGGTGGGTAGGCAAAGGTACGTGCGAATGCCTTGGCAGGGGGAATGCCCTGCGCTATAGGCCGGGACGGCGGGCGCGTCCCCCCACGCCTCGCCGGGCCTTCGCCAAGGAGAGCGGACCATGGCACGCAGCGCGATGTGGATGACCTCGGGATTGCTGCTGGGCGGCCTCTGGCTGGTGCCCGCCAGCGCCCACGCCTGCGAGGCTCACGCGAAGGCGGCCGCCTCCAAGGGCGCCGAGACGCCCGCGCCGGAGGCCCGGAAGGACGACGCGCCGCGCCCCCTGGAGGAGCTGGATCAGCTGCTGACCGCGAAGTGCTCGTGCGGCAGCAAGGCGGACTGCACCTGCAAGCGCGGCAAGTGCGAGTGCGCCAAGTGCAAGGGGCACGCTGCGCCGCGTCAGGTGACGGACGCGCTGCGCGGCCATCCCGCCACGCAGGAGCTCCAGGAGGCGCGCAACGACGCCTCCGCCGGCATCTTCATCTGAGGTGGAGAGCGGGGCCTCCAGGGGCCCCGCCGCAGCCCGAGGGCCTCAGGCCGCCGGGCTGGAGGGCCGCCCGCGCGGCGCGGGGGTTCCGCCCTCCGCCACGAGCACGGGCCAGCCGCGCGCCATGGCCTCGCGGAAGAAGCCCGCGAGCTGGTACCGGCTGGTGTTCACCGCGCCCTGGAACGGGTCGATGAGGGCCTCCTCGCCCAGGCTCTGCTGCGAGGACAGCTGCACCGGGTGACCGCAGCGCTCGCAGCGGATGGACACCTGGCGCACCAGGGCCACCGGCACCGCGTAGCGGGCACCGCACTCGCCGCACTTCCACACCAGCGCGCGCTCGCCGGCCTCCCGGCGCGCGAGCTGCTCCAGCTCGTCCGCCAGGCGCAGGAGCGCAGGCAGGTCCTGGGGCGGCTGGGCGAAGATGGCGCTGGGGCCATAGCCCTTGCCCGGCGAGCCCAGCGCCGGGGGACGGTCGCCCTGGAGCAGGGCGCGCAGGCGGTCGCGGGCCTTCAGGTCGCGGAACTCGGCGCCGGCGAGCGCCCGCTCCACGGCTTCAATCACCGGGGGCAGCTCCGGCTCGAGGCGCTCCTCGTCTGGCAGGGTCTTGGGGAAGTCCACCAGCCGGTGGGCGGGAAGTGCGAGAAATCGGAAGGCCACGTCCCTTCCATGGCACTTGGGCCCGCCATCCGCAAGGCGCGAGTTGGCAAACGTGGGACGCGGGCAACAGTCCGCGCCCCTCGTGTTTCAGGCGGACCACTCCAGCATCCGCTTCAGGGGCGCCAGCGCCGCGTGCTGCAGCTCCGCCGGCAGCACCAGCTCCGGCGTCCGGTCCCGCATGCAGCGGTAGAGCTTCTCCAGCGTGTTGAGCCGCATGTACGGGCACTCGTTGCACGCGCACCCGTTGTCCGGAGGCGCCGGGATGTACGTCTTGTCCGGCGCGGCCTTCTTCATCTGGTGGAGGATGCCGGCCTCCGTCACCACGATGAACTGCTGCTTCGGGCTCTTCACCACGTAGTCCAGGATGGCCTTGGTGGAGCCGATGAAGTCCGCGTGCCGCAAGACCTGCTGCTCGCATTCCGGGTGGGCCACCACCTCCGCGTCCGGGTGCTCCACCTTCAGCTGCACGAGCTTCTTCTCGCTGAAGATCTCATGGACGATGCAGCTGCCCGGCCACAGCACCATGTCGCGGCCCGTCTCCTTCATCACGTGCCGGCCCAGGTGCTGATCCGGCGCGAAGAGGATGGGGCGGTCCTTCGGAATCTGGTTCACGATGCGCACGGCGTTGGAGGACGTGCAGATGACGTCGCTCATCGCCTTCACCGCGGCGGAGCTGTTCACGTACGACACCACGAAGGCGTCCGGGTGCTTGTCCTTGAAGGCCTTGAAGGCCGCGGGCGGGCACCGGTCCGACAGGGAGCAGCCGGCCTTGAGGTCCGGGAGCAACACCTGTCGGGTAGGATTCAGAATCTTCGCGGTCTCCGCCATGAAGTGCACACCACAGAAGACGATGACGTCCGCCTCCGTCCGCGCCGCCGCCTGCGCGAGCGCCAGGCTGTCGCCGACGAAGTCGGCCACGTCCTGCACCTCGCTCTCCTGGTAGTAGTGCGCCAGGATGACCGCGTTCATGGAGCGCTTCAGCTCCCGGATGCCGGCCTCGTAGTCCACCGTCTCGCCCATGGGGGGCCTCCTCGTCGCCCGCGCATTCTGTAACGGCGTCCAGGCCCCGGGGCCAGCGCGCTCCAGCGCCCTCCGGTCGCGCGTCCTACCCGCCAAGGGGTCCTGCCTGACTGCGCTTCTTTAACCTATTCCGAAAAGTCTCTTACCCCCGCGTACATCACCTAATCCATAGGAGCAGGTAAAGTACGCAGTGGTTGTTCGCCGGCGGCTCACCGGGAAGGCGTTTCAGCGCGGGCCCGCTGGCAACAGAGAGAGCACCTGGCTCGGACACTCAAGACATGCGGATGGCGGAAACGGGGCGCGTGCGAGCCCCGCGTCGACGGGAATGGCGCCATGCACAGGCGCCGGTGTGGCTCTTGCGCGTCGGGGAAAATCCATGAGCGTGCCGACTCACGAAGTCCTCATCGTCCACCCCAACGAGTTGCGCCGCAACGCGCTGAAGTCCGCGTTGGGCTCGCACCGCGTCTCGGTGGTGGGCTCACAGCTGGAGGCCACGCGGCGCATGGAGGCGTCCGTGCCCACGCTGATCATCGCGCCCGCGGACAACGCGCGCCGCTTCCTGCGCCACGTGGACCGCGCGGCCCCGGAGGCCGTCTGCGTGTTCGTCTGCGCGCGGTCGGATCGGCACGGGCTGGAGGAGCTGGTGGAGACGGCCGCGGAGGGGCACGTCTTCAGCACCGTGGATGATGGCTTGTCGGAGGGCGAGCTGCGCGCGCGCCTGCGGGACATCCTCCAACTGCGCGCCTCCACCCGCGTGTCGCTGGACGCCGGGATGCGCGTGGACTTCCAGCTGCGCGGCCAGCCCTTCACCGCCGAGTGCATGGACCTGGGCCCCTTCGGCGCCGCGCTCCAGGTCCCCATGGACGCGTCGCTGGCGGCCTTCCTGCCGGGCACGCCCCTGGAAGCGCTGTCCATGGTGCGCGACGGCCGGCCCGTGCTGCACGTGGCCCGCGCCTCCGTGCGCCACGCCACGCCCGTTCCACAGGGGACGCGGCTGTTCCTGCGCGTGGGCATCTGCTGGCGGCCCGCCGCGGACGACACCACCTCCGCCCCGCCGCGCACGCTGCGGGACGCGGTGGCGGTGCAGGCGGCGCTGCGCAAGGCGCTCCGGCGCGAGCTGCCCGTGTGGCTGCATCCACCGGACAGCCAGACGGCGCACTTCCGGCTGGAGTCCGCCACGGTGGAGCCCTGCGACGAGCGCGGCCTCCTGCGCGGGCAGGTGTCCCCGGCGCTGCCCTCGAGCGTGGGCGAGGTGGTCCACCTCTCCTTCGAGATGGGCGGCCAGCGCTACCGGGGCGTCACCAGCATGATCCACGTGGGGCATGACGGCGTGGCGCTGGGCATGCCCCGGTCGCTCGCGGTGGAGAACCGGCGCGGCCAGCAGCGCTTCCGCCCCGGCGCGCAGCACCGCTTCCTCGTGCGCTTCACCTCGCCCTTCAGCGGCCAGCGCATCACCCGCGCGGTGCTGGACCTGGGCGCGCGCGGGTTCGCCTTCCCCATCGACGCGTCGTGCGAGGTGCTGCCGGTGGGCTCGCACCTGGACACCACGCTGCTCTTGCCGGGCGGCGCGGAGGTGGCGTGCCGCGTGGAGGTGCGCTCGGTGGACGTGGTCCCCTTCGAGTCCCGGCATGATCAGCGCCTCCGGCCCTACCGCTGCGGCGTGCGCATCCTGGACATGCCGCGCGCGGTGCGCGACGCCATCGTGGATGCGTTCGTGTCCGCGCGGCAGCCGCAGGTGCACGACGGCGCGGTGTTCCGCTTCCCGGACCTCTGGCGGATGATGGAGGACGCCCGCTACACCTTCCACCCGGACCACCCCTTCGGCGAGGAGGCCCGCGTCCTGCCCGTCCTGGAGGAGACGCACGAGCGGCTGGGGCGCGCGAGAGAGCTGGGGCGCTCGCTCGTCTTCACGGATGACCACCGGCTGCTGGGGCACGTCAACGGCCTGCGCATGTACTCCGGCACGTGGCTGGTGCAGCACCTGGCCGTGATGCCGGGCTTCCGGCGCAGCGAGCAGATCTCCAGCGAGCTCACCTCGCTCGCCGTGGAGGTGGGCGAGGCGATGGAGGACGTGGAGTTCATCCGCTACATGTGGCGCACCGACAACCGGTGGCCGCACCGGCTGGGCACCTGGCTGGCGCGCGTGCTGGAGGGCCAGGGGCTGTGCCACCTGCGCCAGTTCCACTACCTGCGCGCGGACCTGGCCGTGAAGCCCGCCCTGGACGCGGGGACCCTGCCGGCCGCGCGCGAGGCGGGGCCGGAGGACCGCCGGTGGCTGGAGTCATACCTGCGCCGCCGGGGGGAGCTGGTGCGCCTGCTCAGCGAGGACCTGTGCGCGGACCCCGGCCCCGAGACCGCCCTGGGCGAGCGCTTCCGGGGGGCGGGCCTCCACCGCGAGCGGCGGATGTTCGTGGTGGACGGGGAGGCGGGCCCGCTCGCGATGGCGCTCCAGGACGAGGCCACGCCGGGCCTGAGCCTCATCGAGGTCACCAACGGCTTCAACCTGGTGGTGGCGGACCGCGAGCACCCTCGCACGAAGGACGCGGTGGCGGCGCTGGCGCTGCGGTGCATGGCGCACGCGCGCGAGCGGGGCCGGGGCTCGGCGCTGGGCATGGTGGACGTGCTGGACGTGCCGGTGCTGCGCGAGCTGGGCTTCGTGGACCAGGGCCGCTTCTCCGAGTGGACCTTCCACCGCTCCATGGTGCGCCGCTGGTGCGAGGCCTGGCGCTCGCTCTTCGAGCGGCAGCTGCCCATGCGGCGCACGAAGCACCGGGCCGCCGTCGCGGCGCCGGCGTCCCTCGAGAAGCAGGAGGCGCGGTGATGATGTACCTCATGGAATCCGCGGACGAGGCCCGCCGCCTCCTGGAGCAGGAGCAGTCCCAGGACACGCGCGCCGTCCTGCACCGCACGGGCCTCAAGCCGGGGGACCGGGCGCTGGACGCCGGCTGCGGCCCGGGCGGCATCGCGGAGGTGATGGCGGAGCTGGTGGGGGAGGGCGGCCACGTCACCGGCGTGGACCTGCACGAGGGCCGCGTCGCGGAGGCGCGGGCCCGCAACGCCCACCGCCCGCAGCTGACGTTCCTCCAGGCGGACGTGCGCGGCACGGGCCTGCCCGCGGACGCGTTCGACTACGCGTGGAGCCAGTACGTCTTCGAGTACCTGCCGGACCGGAACCTGGCGCTCGCGGAGCTCATCCGCGTGACGCGGCCGGGGGGGCGGGTGGTGGTGTCCGACATCGACGGATTGGGCTTCCAGAACTGGCCCTTCCCGGAGCACCTGCGCGTGGGCACCCAGCGCATCGTGGAGGCCCTGGCGTCGCGCGGGTTCGACCTGTACGTCGGCCGCAAGCTGTACTCGGAGTTCCGCCGCGCGGGGCTCACCGACGTGCGCGTGCACCTGATGCCGTTCTACCTTTCTCCGGGGGCCGCGGAGGCGCGACTCGTGCGAGACTGGAAGACGCGCTTCGAGGCGCTCGCGCCGGTGGGCGCGGCGGCCCTCGGGGGCATCGAGGCCTACCAGGCGCACTGCGCCGACTTCCTGGCGATGCTCGAGGACCCGGAGGGCTTGAAGTACGCGGTGACGCTGGTCACCGAAGGAACGAAACCGTGACCGAACGCCTTCCGGCGGTGAAGGTGCAGGAGGTGTCCCCGGACAACGCCCCCGAGGTGAGCGTCCGGGCCACGTCCACGCTGCTGCTGTACTTCGAGCACCGCTACGGGGCGGAGCGGCTGGCCAAGGCGTGGCGCGACCACGGCTTCAGCCTGGGGCTGGACTACATGCGCCAGCCCACCAACTACGTCTCGCTGCGCTTCCTGGAGCGCGTGGCGGCGGCGCTGCGCGAGGAGTCTGGCGACTCGCGCTTCATGCGCGAGGCGGGCCTCTTCACGGCGTCGCCGCAGGCGCTGGGCTTCGTCTTCTACATGCTGCGCGCCTTCGGCTCGCCCAAGGCCTGCTACAAGCAGACCATCGACTTCTCCCCCAGCTACAACCGGGTGGGGGCGTTCACGGTGGACCTGCTGGAGCACAAGCGGCTCAAGCTGTCCTACCGCAGCAGCATCCCGGAGCAGAGCCGCAACATCTGCGAGCTGCGCATGGGCCAGTTCGCGTCCTTCCCCACCATCTGGGGCCTGGCGCCCGCGGAGGTGCGGGAGACGGAGTGCCAGGTGCTGGGCGGCGCGGCGTGCCGCTACCACCTCACCTGGACGGATCCGCCCACGCTCTGGGGCCACTACCTGGGGCTGCTGCTGGGCATGGTGAGCGGGCTGCTGGCCACGCACGTGGGCTGGGCGGACGCGCTCTTCTCCGTGACGTCGCTGGGCATGGGCGGCTTCGCGCTGGGCGGCTGGCTGGACCGGCGGCGCGAGCTGCAGCGCAAGGACGAGCTGCTCGCGGCGCAGGCCCAGGCGAACATGGGCTCCCTGCGCGAGCTGCAGCAGCGCTACGACGAGGTGTTCGGCAGCAACGTGGCGCTGGAGGACCGCGTCGCGGCGCGCACGCGCGAGCTGTCCGAGGCCAACGCGAAGCTGGAGGCGGCGCTCGCCAAGCAGCGCGAGCAGGACCGGCTGAAGACGGAGTTCTTCGACAACGTGAGCCACGAGCTGCGAACGCCGCTCACGCTCATCCTGCTGTCGCTGGACGCGCTCCAGAAGGAGCCGGAGTCGTTGCCCACGGTGGTGCGGCAGCACCTGGTGACGCTGGACCGGAGCACGCAGCGCCTGCTGCGCCTCATCGACAACCTGCTCAACCTGGCCCAGCTGGAGGCGGGCAAGGTGCGCCTGCGCTACCAGCCGCTGGAGCTGCACGCGTTCCTGTCCTCGCAGCTGCTGCCCTTCCGCTCCGTGGCGGAGAAGCAGGGCATCACCCTCACGCTGGAGGGCGGGCCGGCGTCGGTGGTGCACGTGGACGCGGAGCGCATCGAGGGCGTGTTCCACAACCTGGTCTCCAACGCGCTCAAGTTCACCCCGGCCGGCGGCAGCATCGCGGTGCGCGTGCGCGAGGACGACAGGGACGTGCACGTGGAGGTGGCGGACACGGGGCAGGGCATGGCGCCCGCGGACCTGGCCGTCATCTTCGACCGCTTCGCCCAGGCGGACACGTCCGGCACGCGGCGCTTCGGGGGCAGCGGCATCGGCCTGGCGCTGGTGAAGGAGACGCTGGAGCTGCACGCGGGCGGCATCGAGGTGTCGAGCACGCCGGGGCAGGGCTCGAGCTTCCGCGTGCGGCTGCCCAAGGGCACCGGGCACCTGCGCGAGGACTTGCGCGAGCGCCGCGCCACGGACCTGCCCACGCGCCGCGAGCGCCGCAGCTCCGGCCGCTTCGCCACCGTGCTGGCCGCCACCGTCGCCGGGGCGCAGCGCCCCACGGAGCCGCAGGACCACACGCGCGCGGACGCGAAGGCGCCCCGCGTCCTGGTGGTGGAGGACGACGCGGAGATCCGCGCCTTCATCGCGGACATCCTCGCGCCCAGCTACCGGGTGCTGGAGGCCGTCAACGGCGAGGAGGGCGTGCGCCGCGCGCTGGAGGAGCGGCCGGACCTGGTGGTGTCCGACGTGATGATGCCGGTGCTGTCCGGCCTCAACCTGCTGGTGCAGCTGCGCGCCCACGTGCAGACGGTGGACCTGCCCGTCATCCTGCTCACCGCGCGCCAGGAGGTGTCCGCGAAGGTGGAGGCCCTGGGCGCGGGCGCCAATGACTACCTGGGCAAGCCCTTCAGCCCGCGCGAGCTCCTGGCGCGCGTGGAGACGCAGCTGCGCCTGCGCGACGCGGCCGTGCGCGCGGCGGAGAACGAGCGGCTGGCGGCCATCGGCCTGCTCACCTCCGGCTTCGCGCACGAGGTGCGCAACCCGCTCAACGGGCTGATGAACGCGCTCATCCCGCTGAAGGACGTCGTGCAGGGGAAGCAGACGGGCGGCGACCCCAACATGGGCCCGGCGATGCTGGAGGTGATGGAGGAGTGCGGCCAGCGCATCCGCCACCTGGCGGAGTCGCTGCTGTCCTTCGTGCGCACGGCGGAGAAGCCGGTGGCGGTGCGGCTGGACGCGGCGCTCGACTCCACGCTCAGCGTGCTGGGCTGGCGGATCCCCCCGGGCGTCGTGGTGGAGCGCGCCTACCACTGCGCGAACCCCATCTGGGGGGACCCCGGCACCCTCAACCAGGTGTGGCTCAACCTCCTGGACAACGCCCTGCGCGCGGTGGGCGACGCGGGCCGCGTGCGGGTGGAGACGGCGCAGGCGGGCGACGAGGTGCTCGTCACCATCTCCGACACCGGCGTGGGCATCCGCCCGGAGGACCTGGAGCGGCTCTTCCAGCCCTTCTTCTCCACCCGCGCCGCGGGGGAAGGCACCGGCCTGGGCCTGGCGCTCAGCCGCCGCATCATCCTGCAGCACGGCGGCCGCATCCACATCACCAGCCAGATGGGGCAGGGCACGCGCGTGGAGGTCCATCTGCCCCTGCGGCCGGCGCACGCGGAGCCGCTGGCCCAGACCCCCACCACGGGTGCGACGCGCGGCCGGTGGTCGCGGCGCATCGGCTGACGCGCCCGGCCACGAGCGCGGGGGACGCGGGGGGCTGACAGGTTGCTCGCGCAGGGGGCGGGAATTCCCCAGGACGCGGGGTGTCCTCTGTCCTCGCCCAGGGCGAGACTCCTGTTACAGTCGCGCGACTTTTCGTTTCCCCTCACAAGATTCCGTTCGAGGAACTCACGGCATGCAAAGCACCGTCGCCGCGGGCGAGGCCCGCAAGGGGCATCCCCCGGGCCTCTACCTGTTGTTCGCCACCGAGATGTGGGAGCGCATGTCCTATTACGGCATGCGCGGCCTGCTGGTGCTCTTCCTCACCGACAAGGTGCGGGGCGGCTTTGGCTGGTCCGCGGCGGACGCGCTGAGCCTGTACGGCACGTACACGGGCCTCGTGTACCTGACGCCCATCCTAGGCGGCTACATCGCGGACCGCTTCATCGGTCAGCGCAAGGCGGTGCTGCTGGGCGGCGTGCTGATGATCATCGGCCACCTGCTGCTGGCGCTACCGGGCGTCCCCATCTTCTACACGGGCCTGGGCTTCCTCATCATCGGCAACGGCTTCTTCAAGCCGAACATCTCCACCATGGTGGGCGGGCTGTACCCCGCGGGTGACGGCCGGCGCGACGGTGCCTTCACCATCTTCTACATGGGCATCAACCTGGGCGCGGTGCTGGGCAACTTCATCTGCGGCACGCTGGGGGAGCGCGTGGGGTGGCACTGGGGCTTCGGCTCGGCCGGCGTGGGCATGGCGCTGGGCGTGGTCATCTTCATGTCGCTGTCCAAGAGCCTGCTCGGCAACGTGGGCCTGGCGCCCGCGCCGCGCCCCACCGACGCGCAGACGACGACGCCGGACGGCAAGCACCACGCCTTCTCCCGCGAGGAGTGGGACCGCATCATCGTCATCTTCATCATCGCGCTGTTCGTGGTGGCGTTCTGGACGGGCTTCGAGCAGGCGGGCGGCCTGATGAACCTCTACACGGACCAGAAGGTGGACCGCACGATGTTCGGCTGGGAGGTGCCCACCACCTGGTTCCAGAACTTCAACTCCGTCTTCATCGTGACGCTGGCGCCCGTCTTCGCGGCGGTGTGGAGCTCGCTGGCGGCGAAGGGCAAGGACCTGAGCATCCCGGTGAAGATGTCCCTGGGGCTCATCTTCCTGGCCGCGGGCTTCGCCTTCATGCTGGGCGCCTCCAAGGAGAGCGCGGCGGACGGCAAGGCGGCGGCGTGGTGGGTCATCATGGCGTACCTCTTCCACACCATGGGCGAGCTGTGCCTGTCGCCGGTGGGCCTGTCCATGGTGAGCAAGGTGGCGCCCCAGCGCGTCGTCTCCGCGATGATGGGCGTGTGGTTCCTGGCGAACGCGGCGGCCAACAAGCTGTCCGGCGTGCTGGGGGGCTACTCGGAGAAGATGGGTGAGTTCAGCGTGTTCCTCACCATCGTCATCGGCGCGGGCCTGGCGGGCGTCATCCTGCTGTTCCTGGCCCCCATGTTGAAGCGGATGATGCATGGCACGGACGAGGTGACGCCCGCGGCGGCGCCCACGCACCAGGAAGGCACCGTCCACCCGGCCACCTGAGCTTCCAGGCTCTGGGGGTTCGGTTGAAGATAAGCGCCGGAGCGCCTCGCGCCCTCCGGCGCTTTTCTTTTGTCAATGCCTCGCTGTGGGCATCAGGATTTACCGGTCAGCCGGCAACCAGACTGGCCGGCCAGCCGGGTATTGCGTCAAGGGCTGGATGTTGCCGTGTCAGCAATGTTCGGTGGCCGCCTCCGCGTCCGGCTGTCGTGAGGGGAAAGCATTTCAAGCGATGGTTCGTCAGACGCGGTGCTCTGGAGGCAGCGTTGATGAGGTGTCAGCCATTCCAGGTCTCCGCCCTCAGTGCGCGGAGCCTGCTCTTGTCTGTGTTCCTTGCGTTCCTCCCCACCACCATGCTGGCACAAGGGGCGCCAGGCGAATGCCCTCGCGACACCGCGTCCGTGGAGGTCTGCAATGGTTGTGACGACGACCTCGACGGTCTCATTGACGAGGATGGCGTCTGCCGGTCGGACTCGCTCTCTTGTGAGTGTGAGCCGGTGACTTGCGCATCGCAGGATGCCAACTGCGGCGCGATGCCGGATGGCTGCGGCGGCACTCTGCAGTGCGGCACCTGCCCCGCGGGCCAGTCTTGCGGCGCGGGAGGCACCCCCAACGTCTGCGCGGACTCCACTGGCTGCGCGCCCCTCTCGCAGAGTGCGGCGTGTGACGGGAAGAACTGCGGCCTGGTGTCCAATGGCTGCGACGGCGCCTACTCGTGTGGCACCTGCTCCGGGAACAACTCGTGCGGTGGGGGCGGGACACCCGATGTCTGCGGTTGTACGCCCTTGAGCCAACAGGCAGCGTGTCTGGGCAAGAATTGCGGCACGGCGTCCAATGGCTGTGGTGGCACCGTCACCTGTGGGACGTGCTCCGGCGTCAATACCTGTGGCGGTGGCGGCGCGGCCAACGTCTGTGGTTGCACGAAGATCACCCAGACGGCGGCCTGCAACGGGAAGAACTGCGGCCTCGTGTCCGATGGCTGTGGAAGTGTCTACAACTGCGGCTCGACATGCTCCGGCTTCAACACCTGCGGTGGGGGCGGGACGGCCAACGTCTGTGGTTGCACGCCCACCCCCCAGGCCACGGCCTGCGCGGGCAAGAACTGCGGCACGGTGCCCAATGGCTGCGGCGGGACCTGGAGCTGTGGGACGTGCTCCGGCTTCAACTCCTGTGGCGGCAGTGGGACGGCGAATGTTTGCGGTTGCACGCCGAGCATTGAAGCCTGTGACGGCCGGGAGTGCGGCTCGGCCAGTAATGGCTGTGGCGGCACGGTGCGCTGCGGCACCTGCGCTTCGGGGCAGGTCTGCCAGACCGGTGTCTGCCGCTGAGCCTCCGCCCCTGAATCCTCTTCGCCAGGCGCCTCCAGGGGCTTGGCGTCTCTCTCTTCACTCCCATGGACCAGCAGGGCCGGTCCATGGTGGGAGACCTTCACTTGAAACGCATCCTCCTCGCAGTCCTCACGCTGTCCTTCATGGGGGGCTCCTGTGGCCCCACCACCTCGGAGCCCTCCGACTCCGCACTGGGGCCGCGGGCGCGGAACACGGGCCGGTTGATTGACCCACCCGCCAACACCCTGCTGCCCACTGAGATCGGCACCAACGGCAAGGCCGTGGGCAACGCGTCCGGGCTGCCCGGCGTCAGCGCGGACGGTACGGCCACCTATTCGCTGCCGCTGTGGGTGCCTCCGGGGCGCGCCGGCATGCAGCCCGAGCTCTCGTTGCTCTACCGAAGCGAGGGGGGCCAGGGTGTGCTCGGCGCAGGCTGGACGCTCACCGGCACGTCGCAGATCTCTCGCTGCTCCCAGATCCAGGCGCAAGACGGACGGACGGACGGCATCACCTTCACGTCCTCCGACGTCTTCTGCCTGGACGGTCAGCGGCTGGTCGCGGTCCAGGGCATCTACGGCGCCTCGGGCACGGAGTACCGCACGGAGCAGGAGAGCTTCACCCGCGTGGTGTCGCTTGACGCGGATGCCTCGGGGCCTGGCTCGTTCCGTGTCTACCTCAAGAACGGCCGCATCCTGACGTACGGCGGGCTCAACCAGTCCACCTTCGTGGGCGAGCGCATCCAGGTGAGCCCCCAGGGCGAGGATGGCTTCGTCACCACGCGGGACGGCAAGGAGAATCGGCTCAGCTGGTCCGTGGCCCGGGTGGAGGACCGCAGCGGCAACTCCATGTCCTTCCACTACACGCTGACCCACGATACCAACGACTCCAGCTACGAGCAGCTCCTCTCCCGGATCGAGTACGCGGCGTCCTCGGTGGGGGCGGGGCTGGCCGCCAACCGCTTCGTCGACCTCGATTACGGGCCCCGGCCGGACACCAGCGTGGCCTTTGTGGCGGGGCTGAAAATCAAGCTGAGCCAGCGGCTTGCGTCCATCACCCTTCGCGCCCCCAACCCCACGGTGGTGGGCCCGGTGAAGCAGTACCGCCTGCTCTATCACCCGACGAACGGGGCCCCCGAGGCCCTCTCCACGTTGGCCTCTGTGCAGGAGTGTGACGGCGCCAACGTCTGCCTGAACCCGATTACCTTCGAGTGGACGCCGGAGACGGCCACCTTCGATGACGTGGACACCGGCATCACGGACCTGATGCAGACCTACTCATCGGTCTTCGACTCGATTTTCTGGGTGCTTGAGGCCCAGGACGTGGACGGCGATGGGCGCGATGACCTGCTCTACCGGAAGCCTAACAACAGCGGAAAGTACGAGTGGATGCTGCGCTACGGGGCTGCGTCAGGCTATGGCCCGGGCGCCGTGGCCATGGGCCTGCCGGGCATCTGCAACGACGTCAAGGCAAACCACAATGGCCGGTGGGTGGACGTCAACATGGACGGCAGCCTGGACGTCAGCATCCTGGAGTGGAACCTCTGCGGCCAGCCGGGGCAGACGAGCTACCTCAAGCACCTGCGTCGGACAAACGGCCCCGGCTACAACTCGTACACGACGCTGGAGGACGACGGGAAGTGGGGCGACGATTTCTGGTACGCGGACCTGGACGGTGACGCGCTACCGGACCTCGTCCGGGTGCAGACCGTCAACAACCGCAAGGAACTGGGGTGGCGCCACAACATGGGCGGGAACCTCCAGCCGTTCCAGCTCATCTCCACGGGACCGCGCAACGACAACAACCAGTTCGTCGTCAACCTGGATGGCTCCGGGCGCACGAGCCTGCTGCTCATCGACTTGCGCCAGCTAGCGGGCTCGCCCGACCACTACGAGGAGGTGGGCCCGCGCTACTCGAGCGTGAGCCTGAAGAACGGTGTCTTCTCCAAGCAGGAGACGACGCTCGTGCGCACGGACGTCAACCACAAACAATACCTCTTCGCTGACCTCAACGGGGACGGGCTGCCGGAGGCCCTGCGCGTGGCCGAAACGGGTGGCGACATCGAGGTGCTGGTCAACACCGGCAACGGCTTTGCGCCCCCTTACCTGGTGGATTTGCCCACCGGTTTCGAGGTGGGCTCCTTCAGCAAGGATAACGGGCTGCGGCTGTTCGACTTCAACAACGACGGCCGGCAGGACCTGCTGCTGCTGGATGATGCGGGGGGCACGCGCTCCCACCCACTGGTGCTTCAGTCCACGGGCACGACCTTCGTCGCGACCCCGCTTCCGTTCGACATAGGGCAGACGACCCGCGAGGGCTTTAAGCTCTCCCAGGTGCTGGACGCCAACGGCGACGGGCTGCCGGACTTCACGCAGATCATCAACGGCTCGCTCCACATCTACACGCGGCGGGGGCCCCCGGCGCGCCTGCTGTCGGGTGTCGTGAACGCGGCGGGCGGTCGGGCGGAATTCACCTACAAGCCGCTCTCCGACGCCTCCGTCTACACGCCGGGCTCCGGCTGCGCCTATCCCCAGACGTGCGTGAAGAAGGGACGCTGGGTGGTGTCCGAGACGCGCATCGACGCGGGCGTGAACCAGCCGCTGCGCACCCGGCGCTATACCTATGAGGACGGCCGGCTCGACCTGCTGGGCCGCGGGTGGTTGGGCTTCAACGCCATCAACGCGACGGATGTCGCCACCGGCCAACTGGCGCGGACCGAGTTCGACAACCACACCCGGGTGGGGACCTTCTATCCCTACGCGCGCCAGTCCGTCGCCGAGTCGACGACGGTGACCGTGGGCGGTCGCGTGCTGAGCCAGACGCGCACGACGGTCCCGAACTCCAACCTGCGCCTGGGGCTGGGCGGGGCGTCCATCCTGACGGTGCTGCCTGCGTCCGGGCGCGTGGAGATGTACGACCGGCTGCCCACGGAAGGGCCCACCGTGGGGCTCACGCGTCGCATGAGTACGACGTGGACCTTCGACTGGACCTACGGAAACCTCACCGCCCGGTTGGAGGCCCTGCAGGACGGAGAGACGCGCAACTGGCAGTCGACGTACTTCAACGACGCCAGTCAGTGGCTCATCGGCCTGCCGGCCGTTGTCAGTGAGAACAGCTTCTCTCCGGACGTGGGGCTGTCCAAGACCCGGACGGTGTCCACCACCTACGTTCCGGGCACCACGCTGGTGGCGACGCGGACGGTGCAGCCGGGCGAGCCGACGCTGGAGCAGGTGACGACGTATCAGCGGGACCCGGACGGCCTCCTCCGACAGATTACCCTGTCGGGCGCCGGGATGGCCGCGCGCACGACCACCCTGACGTATGACGCCCTGGACCGCACGCACCCGGCGAGCGTGAGCAACGGGCTCGGCCACACGCTCAGCTACGCTTACCACCGGGGTATGGGGCTGCCGGCGGCGCGCGTGGACGCCAACGGTCTGTCCTCCACGTGGCAGTATGACGGCTTCGGACGGCCGAGGACCTTCACCGCGTCGGGCGCGGCGGCGCTACTGACGAACTACAGCGACTGCACTGCGACCCCCGGTTGTTTGCTGGAGGTCCACTCGCGCGAGGTGGTGGCGCTGCCCGCCAACCCGCAGGACACCCCGCTGGCGGCGGGCACGGAGAGCTATACGCGCCAGGATCGCCTGGGCCGCTCGCTGAGCGTGCGCACGCGCGCCTTCGGCGATGCGAATGGCAACGGCCTGGAAGACGACTGGGTGGAGAACTCGTTCGAGTACGACGCCCTGGGCCGTCAGGTGAAAACGTGGTTCCCCTCGCCCATGGGGGGGAACCCGGTAGCCACCTCGCTCACCTATGACAATCTGGACCGGCCGCTGACGCGGCTGCATCCGGACGGGACGACGGTGCGCTGGGCCTATGAAGGCACCAAGATCACGTACTGGGATGAGAAGAACCGTCCCTCGGTCACGTGGATGGACTCCGCGGGCCGGGTGAAGACCACGGATGACCTGCTGGGCACCCAGCACCTGCTGACGCAGTACCGGTACGACGCGTTTGGCCTGCTGGCCTCGGTGCTGGATGGCAACGGCTACGGGCCGCGCTTCGACTACGACAACCTGGGGCGGCAGATTGGGGTCCACGACCCGGACTCAGGCACGACGCTCACGTACTACAACCCGTTCGGCGAGGTCTCCAGCGAGACGGATGCCCGGGGGGACACGACGACCTACACGCGGGACGTGCTGGGGCGCGTGCTGACGGCGACGAACCGGGATGGCGTCTCGCGCTTCACGTGGGATGGCGCCCAGGGGCTGGGCATGCTCTCCACGCAGGTACAGGAGACGTCCGTGGGGAACATCTCCACGGCCTTGACCTACGACAGCCTCAGCCGGCCGGTGCAGGAGAATTGGAGCGTGCTGGGAGCGGCCTACTCCTTCACGCGGACGTATGACGCCCAGGGGCGTCTCCAGACGCTGAGCTACCCCCAGGTGGGGGGCCTCACGCTCGCGACCACGAACGAGTACACGAAGTGGGGGGCCCTGAAGTCGGTCCGTGACACCCAGCAGTCGGGCGTCACCTATTGGACGGCAGAGGCTCGCAACGGCCTGGGCCAGCTCACCCAGGAGCGCTACGGCAACAGCGTGAGGGGCACGCGCCGCTACGACTCCCGCGGGCGCGTGGTGTACATCGGCAGCAAGACGCGGCGCGTCATTCAGGCGCTGGCGTACGAGTACGACGTGGATGGCAGCCTGCGCAGCCGCCACGACCAGGGCCGCGCCACCACCGAGGACTTTACCTACGACTCCCTGGACCGACTGACGCGCTGGACCACGTTCCAGAACTGCCAAAAGTCGGTGGTGGACTACAGCTACGACACGACGGGCAACCTGCTCGCGCGCACCGTCTCCCAGGGCCCGGGTGAGAGCCTCTCGCTCTTCTACGAGCGGACTGGAGGCGCCGGCCCGCACGCGGTCACCCGCTCCTCCCTCGGCTCGTACACGTACGATGCCAGCGGCAACCAGCTCACCACGCCGGAGCGCTCGGTCGAGTACAGCACCTTCAACCTTCCGACGAAGGTGACGAAGAGCGGCCAGGACACGCAGTTCCGCTACGACGCGATTCACCGGCGTGTGGTGAAGCTGTCGCCCAACGGGGACATCACCATTTCCCTGGGCGGGCGCTACGAAGTCCGGCGCAAGACGGATGGCACGGCGCTGCACCTGTTCAACGTGCTGGGGGCCGAGGGGCCGGTGGCCCAGGTGGCGTGGAGCACCGACGCGGCGGGGAGCATCACTCAGACCCGGAAGCTCGACCTGCACAAGGACTCCCTGGGGTCGGTGGACACGCTCACCGACGAGAAGGGGAGCGTCATCGAGCGCATGCGGTACGAGCCCTTCGGCGGACGCCGCTACGTCAACAGCCTGTCCTTGCCGCTGACGCGGAGCGAAGCCAGCCGCGTGCATCTGGGCTTCACCGGCCACGAGACCGATGAAGAGCTGGGCCTCATCAACATGAAGGGGCGCATCTACGACCCGCAGCTCGGGCGTTTCCTCAGTCCGGACCCATACCTGCCGGCGCCCCGGACGAGCCAGTCGCTCAACCGTTACAGCTACGTCCTCAACAACCCGCTGCGCTACACGGACCCGTCAGGATTCTTGCCTGTGGAGATGCCCGTCATCATCTACGACAGCTGGTACGGCGGGTCTGCCATGGCGGGAGGGGGCGGCGTCTGGCTCTACACGGTCTACCGGGAGGACTACGGCGGTGGCAGCTACATGGAGGCCTTCCCGACCAACGTCGGTGACTTCCTGAATCAGCAGGGGAAGGTCATGATGCCTGATGGCTTCGCGTATTTCCTGTTGAGGGGAATGTCCGGTAGCTCGAAGGCAAGTCGTTCCGTCCAGAACACCCCGATGGGCCGGGGCTTCGGAGGCAACGCCTACAATGAGTTCGCGCGAGACCAGTTCAACCTATCTCCGGAAGAGCTCTACTGGGCCCAGAAGCGAGAGAGCGAGGACATGGACCGGTGGTGGGAGCGGGCCAAGATCCTGGGGCCCCTGTTCCTGCTCGTGACGGCTCCCGAGGCCGGTATCCCCGCAGTGTTATTGGCGGAGGCTTCAGCGAATTCCTCGGCGGCCGCCGTGTCGCAAGCCGAGGCCACCGCGGTGGCCAGTGCTACCCGGGTGGAGGCTGCGGGCGCAGCTGCCGAAACGGCGGCTGCTTCTGAAGCATCGAGTGCTTCCTTATCCGAGTCCGCAGCAGCTGCGGCCGCACAGGGTGGAGCGAAGGTGGTCGACGTCCTGCGGCCCGGCGGTAAGCTGATCGGACAGGCAGGAACCAGCTCTCAGATCCGAATTCTGCAGGGTGGCAAAGCCGAGGCTGAAGCGCTGTTTGGACAGTTGTCCAAGGGGGGCGAGGTGGTCGCGGGCAGCAAGTACCCCGGCACGCTTGTTCGCCTTCCCGATGGTGGGACGGTCGGCTTCAGGCCCGTGTCGACCAGTGGACCGCCGACGATCGACGTGACCGTCAAGGGACTGGGAATTCGCGAGATCAAGTTCATTCCGTGAGGCCGACATGCCCGATCAAACGCCCCCTAACCCTACAGACGAGCGCCTCACGAGCGAGGACCTCGCAGCACTCATCGTCGATGCGCTGCTTCGCGCAGGGCTACTCCGGGAAGCCGACACGGGTCGGGCTGTGGCAATCGCAACCGAGGAGATCGAGGTGAGAAAGACCCTGGGTGACTATTGATCGCAGATGCACGCGCAGGTCCCGAATAGCTTCTGCGAAGTCAGCCGCCTTGCGGCAGCGTGTCGCCTTCACGAAGTGTTGCCGCGCACGCTTTTTGATGGTTCCACGGCGTTCCACGGACCGGCTCGTTGATGGGCACCGCCAGCAAGCGCGCGAAACCACTGGAGTCCATCACGAGCGCGCGCGGCCGGGTGTCACCGCCGATGATGGCCTTTTCTTGAGGCGATTCCCTTTGGGGAATCGACGGTTGCAGCTTGAGCCGGAGCACGAGGCGGCTCAAGGCTGCCCGGAGGGCACCGCCGCCAGGCGGCCGTAGGGCCTTGAACCGACTCGGGATTCCGGCGTCCCTCATCCAGCCGGCTCACCCGTCCATCAACAAGCGTGCTCGGCAACACCTGCGTACGGGTCGGACCCAGCGCCGGCCCAGCAAGCGCAACGACGTGGGCGGACAGCTGCGCGATATGGTGATGCTCAGCCAGAAGCCGCCGGATGCAGAGGACCGCGCCGTCGCGGGCCACTGGGATGGCGACCTCATCATCGGCAAGGCAGGCAAGTCCGCTGTCGGCACCCTCGTGGAGCGCCACAGCCGCTACGTGATGTTGCTCGAGTTGCCGCACGGCCGGACGGCAGAGCGCGTCCACGAGGCCCTGACAGTGCAGATTCAGCGGCTGCCCGAGCACCTGCGCCGCTCGCTCACGTGGGACCAGGGCAAGGAGATGGCCGAGCACGCACGCTTCACCATCGACACCCAGGCACAAGTCTACTTCTGCGACCCGCACAGCCCCTGGCAGCGCGGCAGCAACGAAAACACCAGCGGTCTCCTGCGTCAGTACTTCCCCAAGGGCGTGGACCTGAGCGCCCTCTCCGGCAAGCAACTTGACGCCATCGCGCACGAACTCAACGGGCGCCCGCGTCAAACGCTTGCATGGCGAACGCCTGCCGAAGTATTCGCGTCAGCTGTTGCGACGACCGCTTGAGACCGCCGCGAGGGCTGCGCCGCAGCTTTCTACGACGGCGCAGCGTTCAATCCGTTCGCTTGAGGCGAGGCTCGCCGAGCACGAGTCCAAGTTGATTGCGTACCGGAGGGACCCGTTCGCGTTTGACAACCAAGGCCACCTGGCGCGGAATGCTGGTCGGCCCGAGGTTTAGCAACGCATCATTGAAGGTCGCATCCGTCACCTGGAAGGCGAGATTCAAAACTTCCAACAGCAGCTCGAACGGCTTCGAGCAGGAGGCGTCGAGCCATGAAGGTGCAAGTGGAGGTTCTGCGCGCAGCGCTCAACAAGCTCCTGGACCACGCCAAGGAGGCAAAGGGAGAGGCGATCGACGTTGATGTCGACCTGTACTGGTTCGTGCCCAAGGAAGTGCTGAGCGATCCCGCAGTGGAGCCGACCGGACTCACTCTCGGCTCCCTCGACGACGATTGGGCCGAGGTGGCGGCGATCGGCGACGGAACGAAGGATGCGTTTGGCTACGGGCTTGTGTGGGCATCGGCCGTGCTTCGCGCACTCGGAGATCGGACGCCGTAACGTTTGACCGTTCATCCCCACGCCAAGGCCGCGCCACAAGCCCCGGCTCCCACGCGGCATACGGGCAAGCCTGCGAAGACCCCTCCCACCGAACGGGTCGATCACGTTCACGACTACGAGCCGAACCCATACCACCCTGAAGGCAGACCCAACCGCATGCCTGGCAGAGCACCCACTCCGGCCGACTATAATGACTTCGGCTTCGGAGTCCCCTGGACTTGAAATGAGCACGTCCGAAGGCAGACAGGCGCTGGATGAGATCGCGGGGCACTGGGCCCTGCATGACGGGACGATTTGTGCGTTCGCGATCCAGACGGTGGCAGGAGTAGGGGTGGTCATCGACATCACCTGCGTCCCACGACCAGGGAGCCCCGTGGCGGAGCTCCGCCTGCGACTCAACGGGGTTACCCGGTTCGACCTGGGCTGGGACGCGGGCTCTGCGTTCTATTTCGTCCCGGGCTACACGGCCTTCATCCTGGAGTCGGGTTCGGTCTACCTCTCGCTCGACCCTTATGACGACAGGGCGGAAGCGCCCGATTCACAGGATGCCGGTGTCATCGAGGCGCGCCGCATCCACGCCGAGTTCGTCATGAAACAGACCTGATGAACGCCGGAGCGCTTCTCGAAGCGCTCCGGTGGACACGCTCACCGACGAGGAGGGGACCGTCATCGAGCGCATGCGGTACGAGCCCTTTGGCGGGCGCCGCTAGCGCGGAGGCAGGTGCGGCGGTGCCCCCAGGCTGAAGCGCATGATGCACGGCACGAACGAGGTGACGCCCGCGGCGGCGCCCACGCACCAGGAAGGCACCGTCCACCCGGCCACCTGAGCCGGGCAGGGCAGTCCTGCTGAAGCACGAACGCCGGAGCGCCCCCTGGGTGCTCCGGCGTTTTTCGTGGGCCCCGGACGCCCTGCACGCCCGCTCCCGCGTGGGTATCGATTCCTGGAGCCCATGCGGATCCAGATTGGAAAGAGCCGCTCGGCGGAGTGCACCACCGCCGCGCGGGAGGCGAGCCAGGAGGCGCTGCGAGGCGCGGACGCCCCCGCCTTCGCCCTCGTGCTGTGCACGGACCAGTACGACGCCGCGGCGCTGGCGTCGGCAGTTGGCGCGGCGCTCGGGGACATCCCCTGGGCCGGGGGCTGCGCGGCGGGCGTCTTCGCTGGGACGGAGCTGCTGCTCCAGGGCCTGGTCATCGCGCTCTTCCTCGGCGGCGACTTCCGCGTCGGCGTGGGCATGGGCGGGCCGGTCAGCGTGAGCCCGCGGGCGGCCGGGCGCGCGGCGGTGGCCGAGGCCTTCGGCCGGCTGCCTCCCAAGCCGCCCGGATACCGGCGGATGCTGTTCGTCCTGCCGGACGCGCTGAGCGGCAACCCGACGGAGGTCGTGCGCGGGGCCCAACAGGAGGCGGGCGCGGGCGTCCGCTGGGCGGGCGGCGGCGCGGGCAACGACGTCCGGTTCGTGAAGACGGCCCAGTTCACCCGGGGGCACGCCTATCAGGACCAGGTGGTCGTGATCGCCTTGGACGCCCAGTCGCCGTTCGGCGTGGGCCTCCAGCACGGCTGGTCTCCGTATGGTCCGCCCTCGCACGTCACGAAGGCCCGGGGCCCGACCGCCGTCGAGCTCGACTACGAGTGCGCCTTCGAGGTCTACCGGCACACCGCCGAGCGCAGGGGGGACGCCCTGGACGCGCAGCGCTTCCCCCGCTTCGCGATGACCCACCCGCTGGGGATTCCGCAGGCCAACGGCGAGTTCGTGATCCGCGACCCGCTGGCCGTCGAGCCCGATGGCTCGGTCCGCTGTATCGCCGAGGTCCCGGACGGCTCCCTGGTCCGCGTGATGGAGGGCCGGCGCGCGGAGCTGCTCGACGCCGCGGGCCGCGCCGCCACCCAGGCCCGGGAGTCGACCCCCGGCCCGCTGGGCGGCGCGGTGGTGTTCGACTGCGTCTCCCGCTACCTCCTCCTGGGGGAGGAGGGCGTCCGGGACGAGCTTTCGAGATTCCAGGACGCGCTCGGAGCGGGTGTCCCGGTCGTGGGCTGCCTGACCCTGGGCGAGGTGGGGGCCATGGGAGGCGGGGCCCCCCAGTTCCACAACAAGACATCGGTGGTGGTCGCCCTGCCTGGATGAGGGAGTGAGGTGGCGCATGGCGCACCATGGCGCGGACGGGGACCCCAAGCTCACCGAGGAGCAGCTCGCGCTGCTGAGCGTGCTCCAGGAGCTCACCGTCGCGGCGCTCGACCTGCTGGATCCCCACGAGCCCGCCGACGACTTCCTGGCCCGGGCCTCGGAGCGGCTGGGGTGCGCGGTCGCCCTCTGGCTCCAGCCGGATGCGCGGGGGCGGGTCGGGCTCCTGGGCGCGAGCGGGCTGTCCGCGGCGTCCCGCCAGCTCCCGATTCCGGAGCTGCCCCCGCGGCCGGGGCTGCCAGCGCCCCTCTGGGTCGACCTGCCCTATCCGGAGCTGGACTCGCCGGGGCTCGTGCGGTGGTCCGTGCCCATCGACGACGCCGGGGCCCCTCCCAGCGTGCTGCTGCTGTACTTCGACGGCGAGCCTCGGCTGCCGCGGCAATACCGGGGCATGATGGAGCGGCTCGGCGGCGTGCTCCGCACCGCGCTCGTCCACCGGCAGCTCTTCGCGCGGGCCCTGGACAGCGAGCGCGCGCTCCAGCGCGAGCGTGACTTCAGCTCGGCGGTCCTGGACACGGCCCGCGCCCTGGTGATCGTCCTGGATCCCGAAGGGCGGATCGTCCGCTTCAACCGGGCGTGCCAGGAGATGACGGGCTGCTCCTTCGAGGAGCTGCGCGGCGCGCACTTCTGGACGCGGCTCCCGCCGCCGGACGAAGCGGCGCGGATTGAAAGGAACTTCGCCATGCTCGCGGCCGGGCTGGGGAGCGAGCACACCGAGCATCACTGGCTGACACGCACGGGCGAGCGCCGCCTCATCTCCTGGTCCAGCAACGTCCTGCGCGGCGAGTCGGGCGCGATTGAGTACGTCATCGGCACCGGCATCGACATCACCGCGCACCGCCGGACCGAGCAGGAGCGCGACCAGACCTTCCAGCGGGAGCAGCAGGCGCGCGCCCGCGCGGAGGAGCAGGAGGGGCGGTCCGCGCTCCTGGCGGAGGCGTCCGGGCTGCTCACCGGCTCGCTCGCCCCCGAGGCCGCGCTGCGGAGCGTGGCCGCGCTGACCGTCCAGCGGTTCGCCGACTGGTGCGCGGTGGACTTGCTGGACGGAGGCCACGCCTTCCAGCGCATCACCGAGGCCCGCTCCGACGCGCTGCGCGCCACCGCGCCTGCGCGGATGCACTGCTCGCTGCCGGACCTGGAGGCCGAGCATGGCCCGGGGCGGGTGCTCCGCCTGGCCGAGCCGGAGTTCTGCCCGGAGGGCTGCGCCTCCATGTCGCTGGGCTGCGTCCGCGACGGACAGGGCCTGTCCGAGGTCGTCGAGTTCCAGTCCTGGATCTCGGTGCCGCTGCTCGCGCGGGGGCATGCGCTCGGCGCGCTCACGCTCGCCCGCCTGAAGGGCGGCGGCCGGTATGGCCCGGCGGACTTCGCGCTCGCGCAGGAGGTGGCCCGCCGCGCGGCGATGGCCCTGGACAACGCCCGCCTGTATCAGCAGGCCCAGCTGGCGATTGGCCTGCGGGATGAGTTCCTCTCCATCGCCTCCCATGAGCTGAAGACGCCGGTCACGTCCCTCCAGCTGTCCGTGCAGGGCCTGCTGCGCCTCGCCCGGACCGGCGCGCTCCGGACCGCGCCGTTGGAGGCCGTGAGCCACTCGCTGGAGGTCATCGAGCGTCAGGCGAAGCGGATGGCGAAGCTCATCAACACCCTGCTGGACGTCTCCCGCATCCAGGCCGGGCGGCTCGAGCTCGAGTTCGAGGAGGTGGACCTCGCCGCGCTGGTCCGGGACATCGCGGCGCGCTTCGCCCCCGAGCTGGCCACGTCGGGCACCCGGCTCCAGGTCCACGCCGACACGGCGATGCCGGGCGTGTGGGACCGGTCGCGGCTGGAGCAGATCGTCACCAACCTGCTCTCGAACGCGATCAAGTACGGCGAGGGGAGGCCCATCGAGGTCCGGGTGGAGGGGGACGCCGTGACGGCCCGCCTGGAGGTCCGGGATCAGGGCATCGGCATCCCGGCGGAGCGGCACGCGCGCATCTTCCGGGCCTTCGAGCGCGGGGTGTCGTCGCGCCACTACGGGGGGCTGGGCCTGGGCCTCCACATCGTGAACCAGCTCGTGGAGCGGCTGGGGGGCTCGGTCCGGGTCGAGAGCGAGGCGGGGCGGGGCGCCCTCTTCACGGTGGAGCTCCCCCGCCGGGTGCACCCCGCGTCACCCCCGGCGGAGCCGGCCGCGCGGGCGGGACCCTAGGCCGGCCTGGGCTCCACGGCGGGGTTGCGGCCGTCCATGGGGGCCTGCGCGTCCGCCTGGAAGTAGTCCCGCACCACGTAGCGGCGGGCCACCAGCGCCATGCCCACGCCGGCCGCCGCGGCCAGGGCCGCGTAGAAGAAGAACTGCGCGGCGCCCGTGAAGACGTTGAGCGCCGCGGCGATGGCCACCGCCACGTTCGCCAGCGTGTTCGTCACCAGCCACACGCTCTGGATGGTGCCCTTCATCTCCCGGGGCGCCTGCGTGTACGCGAACTCCAGGCCCGTGGTGGACACGAGGATCTCCGCCACCGTCAGCACGATGTACGGCAACAGCTGCCACGCGATGTTCAGCGTCTGGCCGCCCTCCATGGCCACCTGGAAGAAGCCCGCGATGACGAACGACGCGGCGCCGATGATGAGCCCCAGGGGCATGCGCCTGAGCGGCGTCAGCTCCCAGCCCATCCGCTGGAAGGCCGGGTACACCACGGCCGTCAGGAAGGGGATGAGCAGCATCACCAGCATGGGGTTGATGAACTGCATCTGGCTGGGCTGGAACACGATGCCGCCCACGTTGGGGTCCATGGACCGCGCCTGCACCACCCAGGTGGACGCCTTCTGATCAAACAGCATCCAGAAGAAGGGCACGAAGGGCAGGAGCAGCGCGGACACGCGGAACACCGCCTTCACGCCCTCCACCGCCTCCGCCGGGTGCTCCGCCTTCGCCCGGTCCAGCCAGGTGCCGCCCTCCACGGCCCGGCCCCGGGACGCGCTGGCCAGCACCTTGAAGAACGAGTGCGGGTTGCGGCCCGTGGGCGGCACCAGCACGTAGTGTTTGCGGCCCGCCCAGAAGATGACCGTCGCCAGGAACATCAGGATGCCCGGCACGCCGAAGGCCACCGCCGGCCCGTACTTCTGCATCAGCAGCGGGATGAACAGAGACGCGAAGAACGACCCGAAGTTGATGGTCCAGTAGAAGATGGCGAAGACCTTCTTCACCAGGTGCTTGTTCTTCTCCGTGAACTGGTCGCCCACCATCGCGGACACGCACGGCTTGATGCCGCCGGAGCCGATCGCGATCAGCGTCAGGCCCGTGTAGAAGCCCGTGGCGTTGTCCTCGAAGAGCGCCAGGCACGCGTGCCCGCCGCAGTACACGAGGCTCAGCACGAAGATGGTGTGGAACTTCCCGAAGAAGCGGTCCGCCAGGTAGCCGCCGATGAGCGGGAAGAAGTACACCCCCGCCATGAACAGGTGCATCAGGCTCTTCGCCTGCGCCTCCCGCGCCGCCGTCTCCGGCACGTGCGTGCGCAGGAGGTAGTCGATGAAGAACACCGTGAGGATGTTCCGCATCCCGTAGAAGCTGAAGCGCTCACAGGCCTCGTTCCCGATGATGTAGGGAATCTGGGGCGGGAAGCGCTGGGCGATGGGGGCGGTCGAGGTCTCGGCCATGCCCCCACCCTACCGGGGCCCCTCAGGCCGCGTCCACGCGCTTGCCGATGCGGGCCCGGCGCGACTTGCCCAGCACGTGCTTGAGGTAGCGGCCGGTGTGGCTGGCCTCCACCTTCGCCACGGCCTCCGGCGTGCCGGTGGCCAGGACGTTGCCGCCGCCCGAGCCGCCCTCCGGCCCCAGGTCGATGAGCCAGTCCGCGCTCTTGATGACATCCAGGTTGTGCTCGATGACGAGCACGCTGTTGCCCGCCTCCACCAGCCGGTTGAGCACGGAGAGCAGCTTGCGGATGTCCTCGAAGTGCAGGCCCGTGGTGGGCTCGTCCAGGATGTAGAGCGTGCGGCCGGTGGCCACCCGGGCCAGCTCCCGGGCGAGCTTGATGCGCTGCGCCTCACCGCCGGACAGCGTGGGCGAGGGCTGGCCCAGCCGCAGGTAGCCCAGGCCCACGTCGGCCAGCGTCTGGAGCACGCGCATGATGTCCTTGTGCGCGCCGAAGTGCTCCATGGCCTCGCGCACGCTCAGGTCCAGCGTCTCCGCGATGTTCTTGCCCTTGTAGCGCACGCGCAGCGTCGCCTCGTTGAAGCGCTTGCCGTTGCAGACCTCGCACGGGACATAGACGTCCGCCAGGAAGTGCATCTCCACCAGCTTCACGCCGTCGCCCTCGCACGCCTCGCAGCGGCCGCCCTTGATGTTGAAGCTGAAGCGGCCCGGGCCGTACCCGAACGTCCGGGCCTCCGGCGTCATCGCGAACACCTCGCGGATGGCGTCGAACACCTTGGTGTACGTGGCCGGGTTGCTGCGCGGCGTGCGGCCGATGGGCCGCTGGTCGATGTCGATGACCTTGTCCAGGTGCTCCAGGCCCTTGATGGCCTTGTGCTTCCCCATGGGCTCGCGGCTGTCGTAGAGCGCGCGCGCCAGCGCCGGGTAGAGGATCTCGTTGATCAGCGTGGACTTGCCCGCGCCGGACACGCCCGTCACCGCCGTGAAGATGCCCAGCGGGATGTCCACGTCCACGTTCTTCAGGTTGTTCTCCGTCGCGCCCACGATGGAGATCTGGTGCTTGGGGTTCACCGGGCGGCGCGCCTCGGGGATCTCGATCTCCTGGCGCCCGGACAGGTACGCGCCGGTGAGGCTCTGCTCGTCCGCCATCACCTGTCTGGGCGTGCCCTGGGACACCACCTGCCCGCCCAGCTCGCCCGCGCCGGGGCCGAAGTCCACCAGGTAGTCCGCCTCCTCCATCGTCTCCTCGTCGTGCTCCACGACGATGACGGAGTTGCCCAGGTCGCGCAGGCGCTTGAGCGTGGCCAGGAGCTTGCCGTTGTCGCGCTGGTGCAGGCCGATGGAGGGCTCGTCCAGGATGTAGATGACGCCGGTCAGCTCGCTGCCCATCTGCGACGCCAGCCGGATGCGCTGGCTCTCCCCGCCGGACAGCGTGGACGCGGTGCGGTCCAGGGTGAGGTAGCCCAGGCCCACGTCCACCAGGAAGGACAGGCGGCTGCGGATCTCCTTGAGCAGCTCGTGGGCGATCTTCTCCTCCTGCGCGCTCAGGCCCAGCTGCGTCAGGAACGTCCGCGCCTCCGTGATGGTCATCCGGCTCAGGTCCACCAGCGTGCGCTGGTGCACCTTCACCGCGCGGCTCTCCGGGCGCAGGCGCTCGCCCTTGCAGGACGGGCAGGGCTTGTCGCTGAAGTACTTCTGGAGCTCCGCCCTGCGCGCCTCCGACGTCGTCGTCTTGAAGTTGCGCATGGTGCGGGCGAGCAGGCCCTCCCACTCCATGTCGTACTGGCCGTTGTCGCCCCACTGCACGGTGAAGGACCTGCCCTTCGCGCCGTTCATCAGGACGTCCTTCTCCCGCTTGGACAGCTTCGCGTACGGCACGTCCAGGTCGATCTTGAACGCCGCCGCCAGGCTCTCCACGAAGTCCGCCGTCCAGCCCTCGCCGCGGTTCATGCCGCTGGCCCACGGCTCGATGGCGCCCTCGCGGATGCTGCGGCTCGGGTCCGGCACCAGCAGGTCCGGGTCCATCTCCGGGCGGGTGCCCAGGCCGTTGCAGTCCGTGCACATGCCCAGCGGGTTGTTGAAGGAGAACGACGCCGGCGTGAGGTCCCCGAAGGACAGGCCGCACGCGGGGCACGCGTTCAGCTCGCTCATCACGCGGTCGGACGCGAGCGCGCCCTTCTCGTCCGTGAGGATCAGCGTGCCCTTGCCCTCGCGCAGCGCGGTCTCCACGGAGTCCGTCAGGCGCGTGCGCAGGTCCGGCTTCAACACCAGGCGGTCGATGATGAGCGCGATGTCGTGCTTGGACTTCTTGTCCAGCTCGATGCGCTCCTCCAGTTCCCGCACCTTGCCGTCCACGCGCGCGCGGGAGAAGCCGCGCTTCTGCGCCTCCGCCAGCAGGTCCTTGTGCTCACCCTTGCGGTTCGTGACGATGGGCGCCAGCACCTGGAGCCTGGTGCCCGCCGGCAGCTTCATGATCTCGTCGACGATCTGCTGGGCGCTCTGCTTGCCCACCTTGCGGCCGCATTGGGGGCAGTGCTGCACCCCGATGGAGGCGTAGAGCACGCGCAGGTAGTCGTGCACCTCCGTGACGGTGCCCACCGTGGAGCGCGGGTTGTTGCTGGCCGCCTTCTGCTCGATGGAGATGGTGGGGGACAGGCCCCGCAGCGTGTCGTAGCGGGGCTTCTCCATCTGCCCCAGGAACTGCCGCGCATAGGAGGACAGGCTCTCCACGTAGCGGCGCTGGCCCTCCGCGTAGAGCGTGTCGAACGCGAGCGAGCTCTTGCCGGAGCCCGACACGCCGGTGAACACCACGAGCTTCTTCTTCGGGATGTCCAGGGAGACGGTCTTGAGGTTGTGCTCCCTGGCACCGCGGATGGAAATGACGTCGGGCTCGGACATGGGGCGCGCTTTATCACTGAAAGGGTGTTCCGGTGCACGCAAAGGCGCGCGACCGGAGAGGTCGAGGGAAAACACCCGGCGACCCCGCCCGCATCCCCCGGCCGGACGGGCACCCGGCCGTCCTGCGCGCCCCACTCACCCCCGCTGGAAGTCGCACGGCCCCCGGGGGCAGGAGGTCGGTGTGGCAGCCACCGTTTGTGAAGGTTTTTCAGTCGCTTCCACGAAGCGTGGAATCTCCTGCTTTACCCGTTAAAGCCCGCTCATCAGCGTGGGCGCCCGTTTGCCATGTTGGCGGAGCGACGACGCCTCGTTGGGACGTCCAGGCACCAGGGTTGCACCTTTCTACGACGACCGGATCCACGTGCAGGGCTGTGTGGGGGGACACCGGTGCCGTGCGTAGGAAAGAAGGGGACTCTGTATGCGTGGACTCCGTTGGCTGGTGTTGGCGGTGGTGGTGGCGGCGACGGCGTGTGAGCGGCCCACTTCACAGCAGGCACGCACGGGCTTCGCCGCGCGGCCGGAGTTCCTGGAGTTCGGCGCCGCCGCGGTGGGCCGCACGAAGACGATGACGCTGCGGCTGGCGAACCAGGGGCGCGCGTCGTACCGCGTGGAGGGCGCGCGCGCGTCGCTGCCCAACGTCACCATCCCCGCCTTCGAGCCCTTCACGCTGACGGCGGGCGCGGAGCACGAGCTCGAGGTGCGCTTCACGCCCGACGTGGAGGGCACGGTGCAGGGGCAGCTGGAGCTGTTCACGGACGCCTCTGGCGGCGCGGCGACGCAGGTGCCCGTCAGCGGGCGCGGCGTGAAGGCGCTGGTGGAGGTGCCGGAGACGGCGCTCGACTTCGGCAACGTGAACCTGGGGCTGGTGGAGATGCGCGAGGTGACGGTGCGCAACCCCTCGGACGTGGAGAGCCCGCTGGTGCTGTCGGTGGAGGGCGCGGACGCGGACGAGTTCTCCGCCGGGGCGGGGCTGCCGTCCACGCTGGCGCCGCACGAGACGCGCAAGGTGCCGGTGGCCTTCAGCCCGGTGCGGCTGGGCAACGCGGAGGCGGCCCTGCGCGTCGCCGTGTGCGACGGCTGCGAGCCCGCGGAGGTGCGGCTGACGGGCACGGGCGTGGCCAGCGCGCTGGAGGTGACGCCGCTGCGCGTGGACTTCGGCCGGGTGGTGGTGGGCGCCACCGCCGAGGAGCGCATCACCGTGCGCAACCAGGGCGCGGAGCCGCTCAGCTACAAGGGCGCGGCGCTGCTGGAGGACGCCTCCGGCGTGTTCAAGGTGGTGAGCGCGCCCGCGCTCCCCAACGACGTGCTGCAGCCCGGCGCGGCGGTGGAGCTGCGGGTGGCCTTCACGCCCGTGGCGAACGGCCGGGTGCGCGACGGCCGCGTGGAGGTGGCCGTGCGCAAGCCCCAGACGACGTCGCCCGGCCCCAAGGTGACGCTGGCGGGCGAGGGCGGCGCGTCGTGCGTGGACGTGACGCCCTCGCACCTGGACTTCGGGCCGGTGGCCTTCGGCATGACGGCCACGCGCGACGTCACCGTGAACAACCGCTGCCGCGAGGAGACCACCGTCACCGGGCTGAACCTCACCACGCAGGCGGGGGGCTACTTCACGCTCGCGCAGGCGCCGTCCCGCCAGCCGGTGGCGCCCGGGGGCACGCTGAAGGTGGGCGTCACCTTCAGCCCGCGCGCGGGCGTGGGCGGCCCCAGCCAGGGGCAGCTCGCCGTCACCTCCAGCCAGCGCGCCTCCAGCACCACGGACGGCGTGACGCTGTCCGGCGAGGGCAGGGCCTTCGCGCCGTGCGAGTTCGAGCTGCCGTCGGTCATGGACTTCGGCCAGGTGCCGGTGGGCTCGGAGGTGGCGCTGGGGGTGACGCTGAGGAACACCGGCGCGGAGGCGTGCTTCCTGTCCTCGCTCCATCTGGCGTCCGGGTCGGACCCCGCCTTCCGCGCGGCCCCGCTGCCCAACAGCGTGCTGGCGCCCGGCAAGAAGGCCACGCTCATCGTGCGCTTCCAGCCGCCCGCGGAAGGGGAGTACCAGGGGCTCGCGGAGGGCTGGGTGAGCCACCCCACGCACGGCCACCCGCTGGTGAACCTGGTGGGCCGGGGCGTGCAGGGGTGCTTCTCCGTGCAGCCCACCACGGTGGACTTCGGCGTAGCCCGGCTGGCGTGCGGCCCGCGCACCCGCGAGCTCATGGCCTACAACGACTGCCCGGGGGACGTGAAGGTGACGGGCATGAAGCTGGAGCAGGCGGGCCAGGAGTTCGCGGTATCCGGCGCGCTGCCGGCCACGATCCCGGCGGGCGGGCGGGTGAAGCTCACCGCGAAGTACGCGCCCGGGGAGGAGGGCGAGGACGCGGCGGCGGTGCGCTTCACGCTGAAGGACGGTGCCGTCTACAGCGCGGGGCTGGTGGGGCGCGGCCTGGAGAAGACGGAGCAGACGGACCGCTTCGTGCAGGAGGCGGAGTCGCGCGTGGACGTGCTCTTCGTCGTGGACAACTCGGGCTCCATGATGGAGGAGCAGCAGAGCCTGGGGGAGAACTTCGCGGCCTTCCTGTCCTCGGCCACCGCCGCGCAGGTGGACTACCGCATCGGCGTCACCACCACCGGCCTGGACCCGTCCCCGGGCGGCTGGTCCGAGTGCCCCGGCGGCGCGCTGGGCGGTGAGAACGGGCGCCTGTTCCCCGTGGACGGCTCCAGCCCGCGCATCATCACGCCGGACACGCCCAACGCGCCGGGCGTCTTCGCCATCAACACGCACGTGGGCGTGTGCCACTGGAACGAGCAGGGCCTGGACGCGGCCTACCGCGCGCTGTCCGACCCCTTGCTCTACAACCTGGACGACCCGCGCACGCCCCAGGCCAACGACGGCAACGGCGGCTTCCTGCGCGACGACGCGAAGCTGGCCATCATCGTGCTGTCGGACGAGGAGGACTTCAGCACGCAGCCGGTGGCCTTCTACGAGACGTACCTCCTGGCCCTGAAGGGGAACGACCCGTCCAAGGTGAGCTTCAACGCCGTGGTGGGCCCGGAGGACCTGACGACCTGCAACACGGCCAGCAGCTCCGGCACCCGCTACATGGAGCTGGCCCACAAGCTCAACGGCGTGGTGGAGAGCATCTGCACGCCCAACTGGGCCGCGTCGCTGGAGAAGCTGTCGGAGAGCGCCTTCGGGCCCAACCGGGCCTTCCTCCTGACGGAGGTGCCCGCGGATCCCGGCGCCGTCGTCGTCCGGGTGGACGGGCTGCCGGTGACGGAGGGCTGGAACTATGACGCGCGCGCGAACTCCGTCATCTTCGACCGGCTGCGCGCCCCCGCCCCGGGCGCCGTCGTGGAAATCACCTATCCGCTGGGGTGCCCGTAGCCGGGGCGGCCATTCGTCCGTCACCGGAAAGTGACCTGGCCGGATGACTCGACAGGGCGGGGCGGGAGGCCTTGAGTGAAGGACATGTCGCAGGACCCCCTCCTCGTCGCCGCGCTGGGCGACATCCATGGCCGCTTCCACCGGGTGGAGGCGTGGCTGGACGCGCTGGAGCAGGCGCGCGGCCGGCGGGTGGACTTCGTGCTGGCGGTGGGGGACGTGGAGGCCTTCCGCCGCGCGGATGACCACCGGCGCAAGGCCGCCAAGCGCTCCATGCCCGCCGAGTTCGCCGAGTACGCGGACGGCGTCCGCCGCGTGAAGCGGCCGCTGTACTTCATTGGCGGCAACAACGAGGACTTCGAGGCGCTGCACGACCTGCAGGACGGCGGGGAGCTGGCCCCGGACGTCCACTACCTGGGCCGCGCGGGCCTGCGCACCCTGGGCCCCTTGCGCGTGGCGTACCTGTCCGGCATCCACGCGCCGCGCTTCATCGACCAGCCGCTCAAGCGCCCCACGTCGCTGGATACGGCGAAGCAGGCGGGCTACTTCCGCGCGCCGGAGGTGGAGCGGGTGTCCAGGGCGCGGGACGTGGACCTGCTCCTGGTCCACGAGTGGCCCCGGGGCATCGTGCAGAAGGTCCGCGACGAGCGGCTGGGCCCCGAGCGCCCGCTGCCCTCGCCGTGGATCGGCAACCCGGTGACGCGCAGGCTGGTGGACGCGGTGCACCCGAAGTGGGTGCTCTGCGGGCACTCGCACAAGCCCTTCGCCGTGGCGCTGGATTCGCACGGGCGCACCCTGTCGCGCGTGGCGTGCCTGGACCAGGCGGCGCGGCCGGACACCGCCGTCTTCTGGCTGGAGTTCGAGGGGCGCGAGGCCCAGCGCGCCGGCTGGGGCGTGTCCGGCGTCGCCAGCTGGCAGGCCGGGCAGCGCTGGGGGATGCACACGCTGCCGCCGCTGGAGCCGGAGCCGGGGGCTCCCAAGTCCCCGGACGGGGCGGGCAGCGTGCCCGCGGACAACGGCGCTACCGCTTGATGACGTCCACGGCCGCGCGCGGCAGCTCCACGCGGAACTCCGTGTAGGGCCCGGCGCCGGAGCGCACCTCCACGCCGCCCTGATGCGCGTGGATGATCTGCTGGACGATGTAGAGCCCCAGGCCCAGCCCCTCCCCCCGGCCCCGGCGCTGCTGGCCGCCCCGGAACGGGTCGAAGAGGGAGGGCAGCAGGTGGGCCGGGATGACGCCCATGTTGATGACGGCGAAGCGCAGGGCATCGTCGCGCGTGCCGTCCAGGCGGATGCGCACGGGCTCCGCGGCGTCGCCGTGCTGGAGCGCGTTGCCGATGAGGTTGGAGGCCACCTGCGCCAGCCGGTCCGCGTCCCAGTCCCCCACGAGGTCGCCGTCCTGCTGCACCTCGATGCGGTGGCGCGGCCACGCCGTCTGGTGCTCCTGCACCATGCGCTGCACCAGCTGCCCGAAGTCCGTCGCTCCCCGGCGCAGCGGAATGCCGCCCGCCAGCCGCGCGCGCGCCAGGTCCAGCACGTCCTCGATCATCCGGCCCATGCGCTTGCCAGCGGCCAGCATCCGCGAGGCCGTCCTCTTCACGGCCTCGTCGTCCGAGCGGCGCTGGAGCAGGTCCGCCGCGGTGAGGATGGCGGAGAGGGGGTTCCTCAGGTCGTGGCCCAGCACCGCGGTGAACATCTCGTTGAGGCGCAGGGTCTCCGCGAGCGTGTCCAACTGCTGCGCCAGCTGTAGCTTCTGGCGGTGCATCTGGAAGAAGACCTCCGCCTTGCTGCGCAGCGCTTGGGCCTCCAGCGGCTTGTGGAGGAAGTCCACCGCGCCGGCCTCGTAGCCCTTGAAGGTGCGCTGCGGGTCGCCCGTGCCCGCGGTGACGAACATGATGGGCACGTCGCGGGTGCGCTCGGAGCCGCGCATCAGCTCCGCCAGCTCGAAGCCGTCCATCTCCGGCATCTGCACGTCCACGAGCGCGAGCGCGAACTCGTGTTGCAGCAGCAGCTCCAGGGCCTCCGCGCCGGAGCGGGCGCAGTGCACCTCCACGTCATCGCGCCGCAGCACGGCGGAGAGCGGCAGGAGGTTCTCCTCCAGGTCATCGACGAGCAGGCACTTCACCCGGGAGGCCACGGACAGGGGCTCCTTGCTGAGGACGGACCCCTCAGATAGCACCGCCATCTCCCCATGCCCGGACGGCGGCGGGCATCTGTTCAAGAGGAGGCACGAGCTCCATCGCTTGGGCCCGCGGTCGCGCCGGTGGTGTCGACACGGCCTGGGGGCCGGCGGGGGACAGGTGGGCGGACGCCTGGGGCTCGCCGCGTCGCCGCGCGCGTGCCGGCTCCATCTCCGCCACGGTGGCGCGGAGGGCGCTCATGGCCGCGAGGCCGCGGTCCTCCTGCATGACGGCGCGGGCCTGGCGGCCTTCACCGCGGCTGCGTGGAAGGACCCGTCCGATGAACGGCGAACGGGGGGACTGGCATGTCGGGCGCGCGCTTGGAGGCCGGGGCGCCTGTTGGTGCGTGTGGCTAGAAGGCGCCGGACAGGCCCACCATCTGGGTGCCAACCATCGGGTTGAGGGACACCGAGGACTGGCGCGTGGGGGAAGGCGGGGCGTCCTCCACGCGGCCGTGCAGGAGCAGGGGCACGGCGACGCCGAACGCGGTGCCCAGCACGGCGCCCGTGAGGACGTCGGAGAGGTAGTGCTTGTCCGCGCCCATGCGCAGCAGGCCCACGGAGGCGGCGAGCGGCAGGCCCACCCCCC
The DNA here is from genome assembly GCF_041903675.1 of Corallococcus sp. RDP092CA. NCBI lineage: Bacteria > Pseudomonadati > Myxococcota > Myxococcia > Myxococcales > Myxococcaceae > Corallococcus > Corallococcus sp. RDP092CA. Next base: position 55,813 of record NZ_JAYESI010000035.1, read on the forward strand.
AGATGACGGCCTGGTGCTTGTAGCCGCGCAGCGCGGCGACGGTGCCGGCGGACGCGACGAGGGAGAAGGCCAGGTTGGTGTGGCCGCTGTAGAAGGACACGTTGTTGTCGTTGGGGTGGGCGGTGAGGCCCTTCTCCGACTCTGGCAGGACGTGGACGAAGGGGCGCTCGCGGCCCACGGCGAACTTCACCGCCTGGTTGGCGACGGAGGCGAGGACGGCGCTCTGCACCATGATGGTGGCGTCCTGGGCGAAGAGCTCACCCGAGGCGCCGCTGCTGTGTCCCACGGCGTACTGGGTGCCCAGCATGCCCAGCGGCAGGCCCACGAACCCGATGACGTTGCTCCAGGTGTTCGCGCGCTTGCGGGACGCTTCGGTGTTGCCCGCGATGCCCCGGCCCCAGCGGTCCAGGCGGTTGAGCCGGTCGGTGCCGTCCGGAGCGCGGTCGCACCAGCGGCACCGCGCCGGGGCCAGGTCGTCCTTGAAGACCGTCTCGCTGGAGATCCACAGCACGCCCGCGGTGCCGGTGAGGATGCCGTCGCGCGTCCAGCTGAAGCGCAGCGCGCGCGGCGAGTCCGAGGTGTCCTGCGCGGCGGCGGGGGACAGCGGCGCGAGCAGGAGCAGGCAGAAGGTGGCGAGGGTCCGGTAGGAGGCAGGCATGGGGTGGCGGAGCATAAGGGCGCTCCGCCCCTTCCCCGCAATCCAGGCGGCGGGGGCTAACGCGCCCCGGCCTCATCCTCTTCGACGAGCCGCGCCAGGAAGTCGCCCAGGGCCTTCACCTTGGGCGGGGTGCGCCGGGCCGGAGGCCACACCAGCCACAGCGCGCCGCGCTCCAGGGAGTGCTCGCGGAGGAAGGGTCGCAGCGTGCCGGCCTCCAGCTCCGGGCGGATCATCAGCTCCACGAACTGGGCGATGCCGAAGCCCGCGCGGGCCGCGTGGGTGACGGCCTCGCTGTTGTTGAAGACGAAGGTCTCCGGGATGCGTGGCACGGGAGCGCCTGTGGGCAGGCGCAGGGCCCAGGACTCCACGCGGCCGGTGGACACGAAGCGGTAGCGGATGCAGTCGTGCTCCTGGAGCGCGTCGAGCGAGCGAGGCGTGCCATGCGCCTGGAGGTAGGTGGGCGCGGCGCAGAGGATGAAGCGCTTGGGGCCCAGGCGGCGGCGCATGAGGCGCGAGTCGGAGAGCTCACCGCAGCGCACCGCGGCGTCCAGGCCATCGCCGACGATGTCGGCCACGTGGTCGTTGACGTCCAGGTCCAGCTCCAGGTGGGGGTATTCGCGGCGGAAGCGCTGGAGGTTGGGGATGATGAGTCGCAGCGCGAGCATCTCCGGGACGGAGACACGCACGCGGCCCCGAGGTGTGCGCACGGCGTGGGCGAGCTCCGCCTCCGCGTCGCGAAGCTCGGTGAGGGCGCGGGCGCAGCGCTCGTGGAAGCGGGCGCCCTGTTCGGTGAGGTGCATGCGCCGTGTGGAGCGCTGGAAGAGGCGGGTGCCCAGGCGCTCCTCCAGGCGGGCCACGCTCTTGCTCGCGGCGGAAGGGGTGATGCCCAGCGCGCGGGCCGCGGAGGCGAAGCTGCCGGTCTCCGCGACGCGGGCGAAGACGCCGATGGCGGACAGGCTCTCCATGTGTGCCTCCCGGGATTGAGGATTCAGGACTCAGGTGTCCGGAGTGAAATGGCAGACAGCGTCATTTCGCGCACGCCTTTTCCGCCGCATGAATGCGGGCGAAAGGAAACACGCGCCATGTCCTCCTCGTGGGATGTCTCTCTCCGAACCTCCGACCGTTCGAGCGCTGCTGGCGATGCGCGCCTCCGCCGCGACAAGCCCGTGAGCACGCGGAGCGACGATTCGCGGCCCCGTGAAGCCGAACCGTCGTGGAGGGCATACGGGCTTGAAGCAAGCCGGCCGCGAACCGGGCTCCAGTCCCTGGCGGAGCCAGGAGCAGGGCCCGCTGGAGAGCCGCGCTCCGCGAGGGAGGTGGGTGTCGCATTCGAAGTGCCGTCCGACAGGAGAGGCTCGCACGCGGAAGGGCCCGTTGGAGAGCCTCGTTCCGCGACGGAGGTGGGTGTCACATTCGAGGCGCTGTGCGACAGGAGAGGCTCGCACGCGGAAGGACCCGTTGGAGAGCCTCGTTCCGTGACGGAAGAGGGCGCCGCATTCGAAGTGCCGTCCGACGGGGGAGGCTCCCGCGCGGCAGGGCTTACTGGAGAGTTGCGATCCGTGGCGGATGAGGATGTCGCATCCAAAGCGTTGTGCGACAGGGGAGGCTCGCGCGCAGCAGGGCTCGCAGGACAGCCATGCTCCGTAGCGGCGGAGAGCGGCGCATTCGAAGCGCTGTCTCACAGGGGAGGCTCCCGCACGGCAGGGTCCCCTGGAGCGCCGCGCTCCGAGACAGATGAGGGCGTCGCATCCGAGGAACTCTGCGACAGGAAAGGCTCCCGCACGGCAGGGTCCCCCGGAGCGCCGAGCTCCGAGACAGATGAGGGCGTCGCATTCGAGGCGCCGTTCGACAGAAGAGGCTCGTGCGCGGCAGCGCTCACTGGAGCGCTGTGCTCCGTGACGGAGGAGGGCGCCGTGTTCGAAGCACCGGCCGACAGGGGAGGCTCCCGCGCGGTCGCGACGATGCGGTGGTCTCGTCGCGAAGCGCTGATGGCGGGAGTCGCGGCGTGGACGCTCGCGGGTTGCGCGACGTCATCTCCATCCAGGACGGAGGCTTCCTCCGTTCGGAACCTGGTCCCGCCCGGGGCCCATGTCCGGTCCCCGGAGGGCTTCACGCAGCATCGGTTCACCTCCGCTGACGGCACGTCGCTGTCGTACTTCCGGCACGGTCAAGGGCCCGCGGTCGTCTGGGTTTGCGGCACGCTCAGCACGTGGGGCGACTGGCGCGATGTCGCGTCGCGACTGTCCCCGCGCTTCACGAACTTCGTGCTGGAGCGGCGCGGACGTGGCGCCAGCGCGGACGGTTCGGCGTACTCACTGGAGCGCGAGGTGGAGGACGTGCTCGCGCTGATGCAGGAGGCGGGGCCCGGTGCTTCGCTCATCGGCCATTCGCTGGGCGGCATCCTCGCGCTAGAGGCGGCGGTGCGGCGGCCTCCGGCGCGGCTGGTGCTCTACGAACCGCCGTTTCCCATCACCCAGCGCATCCCGCGCGAAGCCGTGGAACTCGTCCGGACGACCTGGAAGCGCGAGGGCCCTGACGCGGCGCTCGTGGCCGCGCAGCACCACATCTTTCGGATGCTTACTCCGGAGCAGCTCGACGCCTTTCGCCGGACGCCACAGTGGGCGAAGCAGCTCGGCATGATGGAGACCTTTCTGCGGGAGATTGGCGCGGTGGCGGACCTCCCGCTGGGCGTGGAGCGCTTCCGCACTGTGGATACCGCCACCCTCGTGCTCCTGGGCGACCAGAGCCCTCGGGTGCTCCTCGCGGAACCGGCTCATGCCCTGGCGAAGGCCCTCCCGCACGCGACCCTCCGCATATTGCCGGGTCAGGGCCACGTGGCCCATGTCACCGCACCCGCACTGCTCGCCCGGGAGGTCGAGGACTTCCTCACCGAGCGCTGAATCCCGGAGTCGGCCCCAATCCTCTGGACGTCCATACGGGCGCAGGTTTCCGCTGCGGGAGTGCCAGCGGCGGTGGTCCAAAACCTGTCCGACTGTCCGACAGCTCTCTGAGGCTCCGGGGCGCCAGCAGCGGCGTTCCAGAACCTGTCCGATTGTCCGACAGCTTCCTGCGGCTCCGGAACGCCAGCGACAGCGTTCCAGAACCTGTCCGACTGTCGGACAGGTTTTCGTGGCCCGGTGTGTGAGGGGCAGTGTCCCAAGGCCTGTTCGACCGTCGGACAAGTCATCAAGGCCCGGTGCGTTAGGAGCGCTGTTCCAAAACCTGACCGACTATCGGACAGGTTTTCGTGGTCCTCAGGGTGCAGGTGCGGCGTTCCAGCACCTGTTCGACAGACAGGCTTCGCGGCGTCGGGGTCATCGGTGGTGTTCCAAAACCTGTCCGATAGTCCGACACGTTTCGTGGCGCCGTGGTGTCGCCTGCGGGGGTCCAGAGCCTGTCCAACTGTCCGGCAACTTTCTGAGGCCTCGGGGCGCCAACGGTGTGTCCCACCGCCTGTCCGACGGGTATCGCGGCGTTGGGGCCAGCGACGGTGTCCCACCGCCTGTCCGACCTGTCCGACGGGTATCGCGGCGCCGTGGCGTCGGCCGGTGAGGTTCCAGAACCTGTCCGACAGATGTCGCGGTCCCAGGGGGAGCGGTGGTGTCCAAGAACCTGTCCGACTGTCCGACGGGTTTTCGCGGCCCAGGGGCGCCAGGGGGCCGCGTTCCAGAACCTGTCCGACTGTCGGACCGATTCGCGCGATTCGCCGCCAGCAGGGCGCTCCGCTGCTTCCAGGAGGCGGAGGCCATGTCCGAAGAGCCGGCCGCCTTCAGGCTGAACGGAGCTGTCCCAGGTAGGGCGGAAGGCGCGTGTCCTCGGACTTCCCGGGTTCCGAGGCAGGCAGCCAGGCGGACAACGGGCCAGGGCGTGGGAATGGGCGGAAAGGAGCATGAAAACGGCGCCCCTGGCCGTTCTAGAGTCCTCGCTCCGCATGCCCCGCCCTGGCCGCACACTCCACGTCTTCCCCGATGCCGCGCGCCGCCAGGCTGCCCTGCGGGCGGAGCGGCGTGCGCGGGGCATCGCCGTGGGGACCCACCTGCTCACGTGGGACGACTTCGTCCACGCGCTGGGTGGGGCGCGCGAGCTCAACCGGCGGCCCTGCCCCGCGATGACGGTCCGGGCCGTGGTGGCGGGCCTGGGCGCCACGCTGGGCACCACGCCGTTCGGCGACTACGTGCGCGAGCCCGCCTTCGCCCGCGCCGCCGCGGACGTACTGCTGGACCTGAAGGCGGGCCGGCTCTCCCCACGCGAGCTCCAGGACGCCGCCGAGGTGCTGCCGCCGGAGCGCCGCACCCGCGCACGCGTCCTCGCGCGGCTCTACCACCTGTATGAACAGCGCCTGGCCGAGCTGGGGCTCGCGGACCGCGAGGACGTGCTCCGGGGCGCGCGCGAGGCGCTGGACCGGGGCGCGTGGCCCTCGGGCTGGGACGGCGTGACGGAGCTGGTGCTCCACGGCGTCTACGACGTGCGCCCGTCGAAGCTGGAGCTGCTGATGGGCCTGGCCGCGGCGTGCGAGGCCCGGCGCGTGTCGCTGCGCGTGGAGACGCCGGTGGGCGGCTCGCCGGTGGCGGACGCGGCGCTCGCGGCGCTGTTCCGCGCCTTCGAGAACCGGGGCGAGACCATGCCCCACGTGGACCTCTTCAAGGCGGACGTCACCTTCGAGGGCCGCCCCTTCACGGAGCTGGGCCGGCACCTCTTCTCGCCTCGCGCCGCGCGCGACGTGCTGAAGGGCGCGGTGGACGGGCTGTCCGTGTGGAACGCGACGAACGCGCGCGAGGAGGCCCGCGTGGTGGCCCGCGACGTGCGCCGCCTCATCGACGCGGGCAGCGCGCCCGGCGACATCGCCATCGCGTATCGGGACCTGGGCCCGGAGGCGGGCTGGCTCGCGGAGGCCCTGGGGGACCTGGGCGTGCCGGTGCGCCTGCCCTGGGGCGAACCGCTCGCGTTCGCGGGGCCCGTGCGGCTGGCGCTGGAGCTGCCGGTGCTGATGGAGGACGGCTTCCCGGCGGAGCGCGTGGCGGAGCTCGTCTCCAGCCGCTACGTGCCCTCGCTGTCGCGCGGAGGCCCGGAGGCGCCCGCGACCCTCTTCGCGCTCGCCGCCGCGCGGGATGATCGCCTGGGCGCGACGCGGGGCAAGGGCGCCTACGACGTGCGCCTGGACGGGCTCGCGCGCCGGCTGGCCGCGCAGGGCGGCAAGCGCAAGGAGGACGCGGTCAAGGTGATGGCCGTGCGCGCGCTGCGCGACCGCGTGATGCGGCTCATCGACGAATGCCGCCACATCCCTCAAGAGGCCCCGGCCGCGGAGTCCGTCGCCGCGTGGTGGAAGGTCGTGGAGCGGCTGGGCCTGCTGGACTCCGCGGGGCCCATGGAGGCCCGCGAGGCCGGGGGCCTGGGCGCGCGCATCGAGGACGCGAGGGCCCGGGACGACGCGGCGCTCGCGGCGTTCCGCCAGCGGATGGAGGCGCTGCTGCGGTCGCTGCGCGCGGTGGGCGGCGGGCCTCGCATCACCCGCCGGGCGCTGGGCCGGTGGCTGGCGGACGCGCTGCGCGACGTGCACCTGCCCGCGCGAGGCCCGTCCACGGGCGCGGTGGAGGTGCTGGACCTGGCCGAGGTCCCGGGCCGCACCTTCCAGCACCTCTTCGTCGCGGGGCTCACGGAGGGCCGGCTGCCGGGGCGCGACCCGCCGTCGCCGCTCCTGGGAGACGCGGAGCGCGTGGCGCTCAACCAGCACCTGACCCGCGACGTGTTCCGCCTCACGGGCGGCGAGTTCGACGACCGCGCGCCCTGGCGCCTCACGGAGGACCGGCTGCTCTTCGCCAGCGCGCTCGCGGCGGCGGCGGGCACGTTGAGCCTGTCGTTCGCGGTGAAGGCCGCGGGAGGACAGGAGCAGGTGCCGTCCGCGTTCCTGGAGGAGGTGCGCCGGCTCACGAGCCACAAGTGGGGCACGCGCACGCTGCCGCCGGTGCTGCCGTTGGATGAGGTGCTCACGCCCGCGGAGCTGCGGCGGACCGTGGCGCTGGAGGCGCTGGCCGGCCTGTCGTTCCCCTCGTTGCGCGTCACGGAGCCGGACCCCGCCGGGCCGCTGCTCAAGGACCGCTTCGGCACGGACGACTGGTTCCGCAGCGCGCGCGAGCTGGCCCACATGGAGGCCGCGCGCCTGCGCTTCTTCGGCCGCGAGGACGAGCCGCCCGGCGAGTTCACCGGCGGCGTGCAGGGGCCGGCGCTGGAGCAGAAGCTGCGCGAGACGTTCCACTTCGGCCTGGAGCGCCCGCTGTCCGCGAGCGCCCTGTCGAAGTTCGGCAACTGCGGCTTCCAGGGCTTCATCGCGTACGGCCTGAAGGTGGCCGAGCCCGTGGTGGCCAACGAGGAGTTCGACGCCCGGGGCCGCGGCACCTTCTGGCACCGCGTGATGGAGGAGGTCTTCAAGGCGCTCAAGGAGCAGAAGCTCCTGGGGCAGGCGCCCGAGGCCATCCCCGACGACGTGCTGAAGAACGCGGTCAAGAAGGCAAGCAGGCACTTCGCGGAGCTCAACCACGTGGGACACCACGCGCTGTGGAAGCTCGCGGGAGAGAAGGCCCACGCCATGGCCCGGCGCATCCTCGCGGATCCACGGCGAGGCCTGCCCTTCGACCCGCTGGTGCCGGAGGGCTTCGAGCTGCGCTTCGGCCCGGCGGCCGAGGACGAGCGCTGGAGCGACGTGAAGCTGATGGTGGCGGAGGACGCCATCGTCTTCGAGGGGCAGATCGACCGGCTGGACATGGCCAGCGGGGAAGTGGGCGTCATCGACTACAAGACGGGCCGCCTGGACAAGCGCGCGCTGAAGGAGAACCTGCTGCGCTCGGACTTCCAGCTGCCGCTGTACCTCTATGCCGCGCGCGAGGCGGGCCACGTGGGCGCCAAGAACGCGGCGTGGTTCTCGCTGCGCACGGGGGACGCCATCCACCTGTCCTCGGTGCTGCCGCCCGCGGAGCTGGAGGACCTGCTGTCCACGGACCCGGAGGTGCGCCAGCGCGTGGAGGAGTCCGCCGGCCTCAACCTGCCCAACGCGGTGGAGGCGCTGGTGCGCCGCTTGCGCAAGGGCGACTTCCCGGCGCGGCCCAATGACTGCGGCAAGTGCGGCTACCGCGCGGTGTGCCGCATCACCGAGCGCCGCATCGCGGACGAGGGGAGCGGATGAGCGACACCGCGCCCCACATGCTCGCGCTGGAGAAGAACCTGGCCCTGATGGCGGGCGCCGGCGCGGGCAAGACGTACAGCCTGGTGACGATGACGCTGCACCTGTTCGCGGGCGTGCGGCAGGCGGAGCCCCTGCGCCCGTCCCGGCTCTGCATGCTCACGTTCACGGACAAGGCCGCCGCGGAGATGCGCAGGCGCGTCCGCGAGCGCCTGGACGCGCTCGCCCAGGGCGACGTTCCGCACGACGCGGAGAAGGAGCTGCGCGCGTCGCTCGCGCGGCTGGAGCGTCCCTTCCCCACGCAGGACCAGTGGCGCAAGGTGCGCGAGGAGCTGGGCGCCGCGACGGTGGGCACGTTCCACTCGCTCTGCGGTCAGCTCCTGCGCCGCGCGCCGCCCGCGGTGGGCATCGACCCGGCCTTCGAGGTGCTGGACGAGCTGGAGGCCGCGGGCCTGCTGGAGGACGTCACGGAGCGCGTCGTCCTGGACGCGCTGGAGGGCGGTGACGCGCGCGTGCGCGAGCTGTGCGCGGAGCTGGGCTTCTCCGGCTCCGGCTTCTCCGACGGGCTCGTGGCCGCGCTGATGGACGTCTACGGCACGCTGCGCGAGGAGGGCCTCAAGGCGGCCACCGCGCGCGTGGGCGACGGCGTGGCGGACAGGGCGCAGCTCGAGGCCCTCATCGAGGACTGCCGCCGCCTGTGCCTGGAGGCACGCGCCCAGGACACGAAGGGGGAGTGGAGCAACCTCCTGTCCGCGTGCGAGCCCGCCTTGAAGGGGATGACGCCGGACACGTTCATGCAGCCGGGCCACTTCCCGCTGCTGCGGTCCGTGCTGCTGTCGGAGCCGCGCAGCCTGGCCAACCTGCGCAAGGGCGCGGGCGCGTGCCTGAAGGAGCTGCTCTGGAAGGTGAAGGGCAAGAGCGACGGCTCCGTGCGGCGGCTGGAGGACGCCTACGCCGCGTGGCGCACGGCGCCCTTCGAGGCGACCTTCCGCGACCTGTTGACCCAGGTGGAGGCGCGGCACGACGCGGAGCTGGCCCGGCGCAACGTGTTCGACTTCACCTCGCTGCTGGTGAAGGCGCGCGACCTGCTGCGCGACCATCCGGAGTTCCGGCAGCAGGTGCAGGAGCGGCTGGGCGCGCTGCTGGTGGACGAGTTCCAGGACACCAACCGGTTGCAGCTGGAGCTGGTGCTGCTCCTGTCGGAGAAGCGCGAGGGCGGCCCGCGCGAGCTGGCCCCGGACGCGGACCTCGTGGCCGCGCTGCCCCTGGAGCCCGCGTTCCTGTGCGCGGTGGGTGACCGCAAGCAGTCCATCTACGAGTTCCGCGGCGCGGACGTGTCCGTGTTCAAGGTCCTGTCGGACAAGATTGAAGCCGAGGGCGGCCTGCGCGGCTTCCTCCAGGACAACTACCGCTCGCTGCCGGGCGTCCTGACCTTCTTCAACCGCGCGTTCGCCGGGCTGCTCGTGGCGAAGGAGGCGACGCCCCGTCCCTTCGAGGTCGTCTACGACGCCCAGACGGACGACCTGTCGCCCACGCGCCCGGCGCTGGCCGAAGGGCCCGTGGTGGAGCGGCTCACCCTGCCGGAGGCGGACACGGCGCCGGAGCTGCGGGAGCACGAAGCGGACGCGGTGGCCCGCAGGCTGCGGGTGCTGCTCGCGCCGGGCGCTCCGCCGACGGTGATGGCGGAGGACAAGAAGGGCCTGCGGCCCGCGCGCGGCGGCGACGTGGCCGTCCTCTTCCGGACCTTCACGCACCTGGAGGAGTACCGGCAGGCGTTGATCCGCCACGGCGTGCCGCACCGGGTGCTCCGGGGCCGGGGCTTCTACGGAGCCCAGGAGGTGCGCGACCTCGCCTCGCTGCTCGCGCTGCTCGCGGACGCGGACGACGCGCTGGCGTTCGCCGCGGTGCTGCGCTCGCCGCTGGTGGGCCTGTCGGACGCGTCGCTGTTCCGGCTCGCGGGGGACCTGCCCCTGTCGCTCGGCTCCCCCCGGCTGGTGGAGCCGGAGGTCCGCGCCGCCATGTCCGCGCGCGAGCAAGCGCGGCTCGCGCGCTTCCTGGGGCTCATCCCCGTGCTGCGGCGCGAGCGGGATCGGCTGGGCGTGCATGCCCTGCTGCAAGCCGCGCTGGACGCGACCGGCTACCGCGAGGCCCTGGCGGGCTCGCCCTACGCGGAGCAGGCGAGCGCCAACGTGGAGAAGCTCCTGTCGCTGGCGGCGCGGCGCGACGAGCGCGGCACGGGCGGCTGCGTGGCCTTCGCGCGCGAGCTGCGCCAGCTGGCGGACTCCGACCCCAACGAGGCCCAGGCGGACCTGCTGGACGAGGGCGACCCGCGCGCCGTGCAGCTGCTCACCATCCACCGGGCCAAGGGCCTGGAGTGGCCGGTGGTCATCGTGCCGGGGATGGGCGGACGCCGCCGCACCACGTCCGCCCGGGCGCACTTCGAGCGGTCCTTCGGCCTGGCCCTGCGGCCGTGGATGCCGGACTCGCTGGACACCTTCACCTCCGAGCGCTTCGAGGCCGTGCGCGCCGAGCTCAAGGCCCGCGAGGACGCCGAGTACCTGCGCCTGCTCTACGTGGCCCTCACGCGCGCCAGGGACCTGCTGGTGCTGTCGGGCGGGGAGGAGAAGCGCGCGGGCACGGACACGTGGTGGCACCGCATGGATCGCCGGCTGGACGCGGATCCGGAGCTGCGGGCGCTCGCCATCGACGTGGACGTGGAGCAGCTGCCGCCGCCCGCGGATCCAGAACCTCCCACGGAGGAGCAGCGCGAGCAGGCGCGGCTCCGCCTGGAGTCCGCGCTGGAGCGCATGGCCTCGGAGGCGTCCGGAGCCCTCGCCACCGACGCCCCGGCGGTCGCCTCCGTGCGCGCGGTCCAGGACTTCCTCACCTGTCCGCGCCGCTATCACCAGCTCCACCGGCTGGGGCTCGCCGTCGGAGCCGCGCCGTGGGAGGCCCCCGCGCACGCCGCGCCCCTCGTCGTCGAGCCTGACGGCTGGCTGCCCGTCGAGCGTCCGGACCAGCTCCTCCTCCGACTCCTGCGCGAGGTGGACCTGTCCCTCGCGGGCCCGGACGCGGAGGCCTCCGAGCTGCGCGCGCACCTGGAGAACCTGGTGCGGAGCGCGGGCCGGGAGCCGGAAGAGGACGGCCTGGGCGAAGTGCTCGCCACGGTGGAGCGCTTCCTGGCCACCCCGTTCGCGCGCCAGCTCGCGGTGGCGCCCGCGTCCACGGTCCACCGGGGCCTGGACTTCGTGCTGGACCTGGACGACAGCGCCCGCGTGGAGGGCGCGGTGGATCTGCTCTGGGAGTCGCCGGACGGTGAGGCCGTGGCGGTGCTTCTGCGCCCGGGCGCTCGGCACCCCCTGGGGCCGGCCGCGTGGGTCCATGCGCTGACGGCCCTGTCCCTGGCATCCGCGCGGATGGTGCGCGACGGCGTGCCGGTGCGGGTGGGCGTGGCCTTCCTGGCGGACGCGTCCCCGGAGCCGGAGTTCCTCCCGGGCGGATCCGCCGACGCCGGGGCCGTGCGCCGCCTGGCCGAGGGCGTCCGAGCGCTTGTCCAGGCCGAAAACGCGGGGGCATGGCCGGGGTGGGACAAGGCGGCCTGCCAGGCCCTTCACTGCGGCTTCGCGGAACACTGTCACCCGGCCCCTCCCGCGTGCTAAGCGGCGGGCACCATGCCGAACGTCGTCGTCATCGGAGCGCAGTGGGGAGATGAGGGGAAGGGCAAGGTCGTCGACCTGCTCACCGAGCATGCCCAGGTGGTCGTCCGTTTCCAGGGCGGCAACAACGCGGGCCACACGCTGGTGGTGGGCGGACAGAAGACCGTCCTGCACCTGATCCCGTCCGGCATCCTTCACCCGGGCAAGACGTGTGTCATCGGCAACGGGGTGGTGGTGGATCCCGCCGTCCTCGTCCGGGAGATCGACGCGCTCAAGCCGCGCGGCTTCCTCAAGGACGACGCCCAGCTGCTCATCTCCGACAACGCGCACGTCATCTTCCCGTGGCACAAGCTGCTGGACAGCTTCCGCGAGAAGGCCCGCGGCGGCAGCGCCATCGGCACCACGGGGCGGGGCATCGGCCCGGCCTACGAGGACAAGGTGGCCCGGAGGGGCATCCGCGTGCGCGACCTGCTCCACCCGGAGCGCCTGCGCCGCCGCATCGACGAGCGCCTCCCCGCCGTGATGGAGGAGCTGAAGGACCTCTGCGCCCAGGCGGCCGTGGACGTGCCGACCCTGGAGACGCCGCAGATCCTCGCGGAGTTCTCCGCCCTGGGGGAGCGGCTGCGCCCCTACGTGCACGACGTGTCCCTCTTCCTCTCCGAGCAGGTCCGCCGCGGCGCCCGCATCCTCTTCGAGGGCGCGCAGGGCACGCTCCTGGACGTGGACCACGGCACCTATCCGTTCGTCACCAGCTCCAACTGCGTGGCGGGCAACGCCGCGGTGGGCTCGGGCCTGGGGCCCACGGCCATCGACAAGGTGATGGGCATCAGCAAGGCGTACACCACGCGCGTCGGCGGCGGCCCGTTCCCCACGGAGCTGAGCGACGAGGTGGGCGAGCGGCTGCGCAAGGTGGGCGACGAGTTCGGCGCCACCACGGGCCGCCCGCGCCGCTGCGGCTGGCTGGACGGCGTGGTGCTGCGCTACGCGGTCCGCGTCAACGGCCTGTGGGGCCTGGCGCTCACCAAGCTGGACGTGCTCAGCGGCATCAAGACGCTCAGCATCTGCAACGCGTACGAGCTGGACGGCCAGCGCATCACCGAGCTGCCCGGTGACTACGAGGACCTGGAGCGCGTGAAGCCCCTCTACGAGACGCTGCCCGGCTGGGACGAGAAGATCGCCGGCGTGCGCACCTTCGACGAGCTGCCGGAGGCCGCCAAGCGCTACGTGCGCCGCGTGGAAGAGGTCAGCGGCGTGCCCGTGGTGTGCGTCTCCGTGGGCGCCGACCGCGGCGAGACGGTGCTCCTGCAGAACCCCTTCCGCAGCTAGGAAGGACGCGGTCCGAAGTGGTCCTGGCCCGCCGGGGGCCAGGACGGGAGAGGGACATGGTTCGCACGCGCAGGTTCCAGCTCGGGGTCTCGGCGGTGGTGTGGCTTGGCACGATGGCGGTGCCCGCCTGGGCCCAGGCTCCGAGCGCCCAGCCCCCGGCCGCGGGAGCGAAGCCCGCCGCCTCGGCCGCGCGCGCGCCGGCCCCCGTTACCGCCGCGGCGCCCGGCCCGGTGGAGCCCCAGCGCACGTCGCAGGCGGTGCTCGCGGCCACGCGGATCCGCGACGGGGACGCGCTGATGCGCGAGCGCCGCTACCGCGAGGCGGCCTTCGCCTTCCTCGACGCGGAGCACGCGGCGCCGGCGCACGTGGAGGCGCGGTTCAAGCTGGGCAACGCGCTGGCGGTGCTCGGCTACTACGCGCGCGCCATCGAGGAGTGGGAGGCCGCGTCGCGCCTCACCCAGGACGCCGCCATCCGCCAGAGCGCGCAGGACAACATCACCCGCGCGCGCGTGAAGCAGGCGGAGTCCGGAGCGTCGCCGCAGGCCGTGGGGCAGCCGCCCGGCTCCGGCCCCGTGGCGGACACGACGCGGGCCCAGGCGCGCCGCGCCTACGAGCAGGGCGTGCAGCACATCAGCCAGCGCGCCTACGCGCCCGCGCTCCAGACGCTGACGCAGGCCATCCAGCAGGAGCCGCTCCTGACCGTGGCGTACGTCGCGCGGGGCAGCGCCAACATCGGGCTGCGGCGCTACGCGGAGGCCGCGGCGGACTACCAGTTCGCGCTGAAGCTGGAGCCGGACTCGGCCTCTCCGCTGTACGGGCTCGCGGAGGCGTACCGCGCGCTGGGCCGCAACCTGGAGGCCCGCGACCTCTACGAGCGCTACGCGCGCTCCACCGCCGCCGACGTCCGCCCCGAGCTGAAGGAAGAGTCCCGCCAGAAGGCCGAGCGCCTGCGCTGACCGCTCGCCTGCTGGGCGGACGGGCATCGTCCGAGGGGCTGTCCAGCCCACTATTTTGAAGGGATGGACGGACGCGATCGGACGGTGGAGGGGAAGCAGCCGCACCAGGTCTTTCGCCCCCGCAGGGTGCTCGCCGCGCTGATGGCGGCGGCAGGCCTGCTATGGCTGGGCGTCTTCGCCTGGCTGTTCCACTTCGACGGCGTGCCGTTGCAGACGTTCCTGTCCGCGGCCTTCTTCGTCGTCTTCTTCGCGGTGTCCGTCACCTACTACGGCCGCACCCGCATCGAGGTGGACGCCCGGGGCATCACCTGCCGGGGCATGGTGCGCACGCGCCGCTTCTCCTTCACGGACATCCGCAAGCTGGACGTCCTCCCCGGGCCGGTGACCGTCTACGCCATCCGGGGCAGCCAGGGCTTCGTGCACTTCACCAGCTTCTTCCGTCACCACCGCTACCTGGCCCGCCTCCTGGTGGAGCGCGCGGGCCTCTCGCCCCTGCCGGCGTAGGGCGCGCCGTCAGCCCGTCGCCGTCAGCAGGGCGGTGGCGAGCAGCGCCCCCAGGGCCAGCGCGACGGCCCCGGCGATGAGCCAGGCCTCCAGGCGCCGTGGCCTTCCTTCGGGGGGCCGCGGCGTTCCCGTTTCGGTGGGCTCCTCCATGGCGCTTCCGGGGAGGGGCACGGGCGGGGCCGCTCCCGCTGCCTCGTCGAACGCCGCCTGGAAGCGAAGCAGCGAGCGCCCCAGCTCCATGACGTCTCCGTCCGACAGGGGCGCGGGGGCCTCCAGGCGCACGCCGTTGAGGAACACGCCGTTGGGCGTCCCCAGGTCCTCCAGCACGAAGCTCGAGTCCTCGCGGCGGATCCGCGCGTGCATCCGCGACACGGCCCGGTCGCGCAGCCGCAGGGACACGCCGTCGCCCCGGCCGAGGTCCGTGCTCGCCTCCGCGAGCGCATGGCAGCGGCCCACGTCCAGTCCGGTGAGGCAGGTGAGGGTGGCGGCGCGGGACGGCCGGAGCTCGCCGTCCGTCAGCAGGCCCTTGAGCACGGCGACGGTGCCCACGGCGCGCCCGGGGGCGCTCGGCTCCGCGAGCACGCGCAGGCACATCCCGTCCGGCAGGCCCAGCACCTCGCCGGGCAGCACGAGGCGCGACACGCCGGGCAGCACGCGCACCGCGTTCACGGTGAAGCTGCGCACCGCCTGCACCATGAGGCGCCCGGAGTCGATGCGCAGGGTCAACAGCCCTGGAGGCAGCCCCTCCAGGTGGACGTGGTCGTCGGGGCCGCCGCCCAGGAGGTGGTGGCCTTCGTCCAGCTCGAACGGGGTGGGGGTGCCCAGGTGCTCGAATTCGAAGCGCATGCGGACGCCCGGCAGCAAGCGTCACGCCGGCCACCGGACGTCGCGTTTTCGCGAGGTTGCTCCCAGGCCCCATCCATCCCCGGCCTCCCATGTCCGGAGGCCGGGACGGCGGGGCGCGGGCCTTCTGTCTAGAAGGTGGCACCCACGTTGAGGGTGCCCACGTAGCGGCCGCCGCTGCTGAACGTCTCGTCGCCGCCCAGGTCCACGTCGGACGGCGGCACGGTGAGGGCGAACTCCTGGTCGAACAGGAAGTTGTAGTTCACGCGCGCGTCCGCGGTGAAGCTGCCCACGTGCAGGCGCAGGCCCGCGCCCACCGGCACGTTGCCCACGGTGTCGTCCTGGAAGCCCGGGGCGAACGCGCGCACGTTGTAGCGGCTCAGGCCCACGCCGCCCATGACGTACGGCTGGAGCGGCGTGGCCGTCAGGCCCAGCGTCACCGCGGCCTGCGCGCCGTTGCGCACGAGGTCCGGCCCGTGGGTGTTCGTCGCCAGCACGCGGCTGTTGTTGAACTCGCTGATGGCGCCCGTGTAGGCCAGCTCGACGCCCAGCACGTTCGTCGGCTTGATGGCCACCGTCACGCCGTAGGCCAGGCCTGGATCAATCTGGTCGCGGAGCGCGCTGGTGTAGCCCTCCACACCGCCACCCACGAGGAACGTCAGGCCTCGCATGTCCGCGGACCTGCGCAGCTCCGTCGACGCCGCCTGCGCCGACCCCGCGGCCAAGACCGCCACTGCCGCCGCGCCAGCCAACAATCCCTTGCTCATGTGGTCCCCTCCCTGTGGTGGACCGAAAGTTGGTTCGTACCTGGGGCCGTGCCAACCAGGTCCCGAGGGGCCGCAGGCTCGGCCGCCCTCCCTTGCGGACGGGTTGCCCCATGGCGGAGCGCACCGCCCTCCGCGAGGAAGAGCGCTTCCCGGAAGACGGGGAGGGTAGACTGCGCGCCCTCGATGCGTCTGCGCTCCCTTGCCCTCGTCCCGTTGCTGACCTCCGTCCTGCTCGTCGCTGGCGCGTGCCGCGACGAACAGGCGGGCCCCGCCCACCGCACGCCCAGGCTGCCCGCGGCCACGACGCCGCGGACGCTCGACGCGGCTCCGGAGGGGCTCACCTTCCGCAGCGGGGCCACCCTCGCGGGCGGCGCCATCGTCTACCTGGGCGCGCGCGTGACGCCCGAGCGGACCCCTCCGGGGCAGCCGGTGCGCGTCGCGCACTACTTCCGGGCCGTGCGCCCGCCGCCGCAGGGCTTCCACTTCTTCGTGCACGTGGTGGATCCGCGAAGCGGCCAGATGCTGGCCAACGCGGATCACGAGTTCCAGGACGGCGCCGCGCCGCTGGAGACCTGGCCCGTGGGCAAGGTGCTGGAGGACGCGCACACCGTCGCCATGCCCGCCACGCCCGCGCGGCTGGTGCTGGGCTTCTGGCGCGGCGACGAGCGGCTTCCGGTGGACGATCCGCGCATGCACCAGGGCGACAACCGCGTGTTCGGACCGCTCCTGGGCGGGGAGCCCCCCGCGCTGCCGGAGTACACCGTGACGCGCGTGAAGAAGGCGCCGGTCCTCGACGGCGCGCTGGACGACGAGGCCTGGAAGGGCGCGAAGGCGGTGACGCTCGTGGGCAGCTTCGACGGCCGGCCCGGACGGCTGCGCACCGAGGCGCGGCTCGTCTACGACGACGCGAACCTGTACGTGGCCTTCGACGTGGAGGACCCGGACATCTGGGGCACGCTGCGCAACCGCGACGACTCCATCTACGAGCAGGAGGTCGTGGAGGTCTTCCTCGACGCCAACGCGGACGGGCGCACGTACAACGAGCTGGAGGTGTCTCCCCACAACGTCATCTTCGACGCGTACTTCCCCGCGCGGCGCCAGGGCATGGACCTGTCGTGGGACTCCGGCATGAAGACGGCGGTGAAGGTGCGCGGCACGCTGGACGACGCGTCCGACCGCGACGAGGGCTGGACGGTGGAGATGGCCATCCCGTTCAACCGGCTCGCGGAGGTGCCCCACATCCCGCCCCAGCCGGGCGAGCGGTGGCGCTTCAACCTCTACCGGCTGGAGCACCACGACCGCCGGCAGGTGGAGGGCCAGGCCTTCTCCCCCCTCTTCATCGGCGACTTCCACGCGCTGCCGCGCTTCGCGTGGCTCGTCTTCCAGTAGGCCGCCGCGTCAGGCGTGGGGCGAGATGTCCCACGGCGCATCCGCCACGGAGCGCTCCGCGGGGTCGCCCAGGAACTTCACGAAGCCGTTGGCCTCCAGCGTGTCGACGAGCTCCTCGGCCTCCAGCTCGGAGAACTGGTTGTCCGGCAGGTCGAGCAGCATGTCGCGCATGAGGGATTTGCCGCGCAGGTAGCCCACGGGCTCGCCAGGACCCAGGCGGGCCTTGAGTTGGGCGGTGAGCTTCCGGAGATCCAGGTCGTCGGAGATCATCACCGCTCAAGCTGGGCCTGCGTCCCCCTCCCGGCAACGATGGCGGGCGCGGAATCCTCGTGCGGCAGGAAGGACACCAGGCGGACGTCCTGGCCGTCGCTCTCCAGCGTGACGGCGCCATCCCGGTCCGTGCGCCAGCACTCGGTGCCCAGGGCGCGGTAGCGCGCCTCCACCTCCGGATGCGGGAAGCCGAAGCGGTTGCGTCGGCCCACGCAGAAGACCGCGTGACGCGGCCGCGTGCGCTCCAGGAGCGGGGCGGTGGACGACGTGCGCGACCCATGGTGCGGCACCTTCAACACCGTCACCGGGCCCAGCGCGTCCTCGAGCGCGGCCTCGCCCTCCGCCTCCACGTCGCCCGCCAGCAGCACGGTGACGTCGCCGTGGCGCACACGCAGCACGACGCTCCGGTCGTTCGCGCCCTCCAGCAGCTCCCGGTCCACGGGCGGCCCCAGCACCTCCAGCGTCGCCTCGCCCAGGGTGAGCGCGGGATGACCGCTCTGCACCTCCTCGACGACGGCGCCCTTCGCGGCCGCGATGACGCGACGGGAGAGCGGTCCGTCCGCGCTCCCCGCGGACAGCCACAGGCGCTCGGTGGGCACCTGGGCCAGGGTCGACACGAGCCCGAGCGCATGGTCCGGGTGCGGATGGGACAGCACCGCGAGGTCCAGCCGCGACACGCCCTCGGCCTTGAGGAAGGGCAGGACGAACCGCGCTCCGGTGTCCGCGCCCTCCGGGACGCCGCCCGCGTCCACCAGCGCGTGGTGCCCCTGGGAGCGCAGCACCACCGCGTCCCCCTGGCCCACGGAGAGGAAGGTGATCCGCAGCGCGGGCTCCGGGGCGAGCACGGGCAGCAGCGCGGCGCCCAGCACGGCCCCTGGCGCGAGCACCCCCAGCCATCGCCACCGCCCCGAGCCCAGCGCCCAACCGGCCAGCCCCACCGCGTACGCCCCGCCGAGCCACGCGCCCAGGCCCGGCACCTCCACCGCGGCGAAGGGCACGGCGGCGAAGGCCCGCGTCAGCATGAGCAGCAGCTCCGACGCCCAGGCCCCCGCCCACAGCACCGGCGTCGCGACGACGGGGGCCACGACGAAGAGGGCCGCGCCGCCCGCGGCGAGCCCGGTGAGCACGCCGCACAGGGGCAGGGCGATGATGTTGGACACGAGCCCCGCCAGGCTCACCCGGCCGAACGCCGCCGCCACCACGGGCAGTCCCATGAGCGTCGCCGCGCCGCTCGCGCAGAGGGTCTGCGCCACGGTCTCCCGCGCCTGGGCGGCCCACCGCCTCAGTCTCCGGGGCTCGGAAGGGTCCGGCGGGGCCAGGGGCAGGGCCGCGCGTAGCGCGGGTGACAGCAGCACCAGGCCGAGCACCGCGAGGAACGACAGCCGGAGCGACAGGTCCACGACGCTGGAGGGCGTCCAGGCCACCAGCGCCAGCGCCGCGAGCGACAGCCCGTTGAGCCCATCCGCGCGCCGCCACAGCGCCAGGCCCAGCAGCACCGCCGTGGCCATCACCGCCGAGCGCACCGCGGGCGCCTGGCTCCCCGTGAAGAGCACATACGCCCAGACGAAGGGCACCGCCGCCGGGGCGGCCCACCGCCGCGCCTCCAGCGTCCGCCAGCGCCCGCCCAGCCGCACCAGCCCTCGCCGAAGCAGCGCGAGCGTCATCAGCGCGAGCGCCGCCACGTGCAGCCCGCTGACGCTGAGCACGTGCGCGAGCCCCGCCCGTGAGAACGCGTCCTCCCAGGCCGCGTCCAGGTCCGCGCGCTGTCCGGCGGCCAGCGTGAGGAACAGCGCCGCCGCGTCCGCGGAAGGCGAGACCCCCTGCACCGCCGTCGTCAGCCGCCCGCGGACGTCCTCCAGCGCGAGCCGCCACGCGGGGGCAGGGGAGAGCACCAGCACGCGCCCCGGCGCGAACCCGCCGGTGAAGGCCACGCCCTGCCTGCGCCGCGTCGACGCGAAGTCCCGCTCGCCTGGATTCGCAGGAGGCGCATCCGGCGCGAGCCGCGCCTCTACCCGCACGCGCTGCCCGGGTTGCAATTCCAGACGTCCACCCCGCCCGGAAAGGCTGACGCGGAAGCGGGCGGCGACCGGAGGCTCCGCAAGCAACCCCGCGCGGGCCACCGCGAGCCGCAGGCGGAGGGCACCGTCGAAGCGCTCCACGCGCTCCAGCTCGCCTTCGAGCACCGCGCCGCCGCCGGCCTTCATCGAGGGAGGGACGTCGACCCGCGCCTCCAGGCTTGAAAGCCCCGCGCCGGTCAGGACCAGCGCGCCGAGCACCGCCAGGTGCGCCCCAGGCAACGGACCGAGCGCCAGGCCCACTGCCCCCAGGCAAAGCGCGCCCAGGAGAAATACCCCGGAGAAGCCCTCTGTTCCGGTTGCCCAGAGGGCGCCGAGCAAGAGGCTCAGCGCTGGAAAGAACAACGGACGCGCACCCAGGTCGCGCCAGGCAAAACGAACCAACACCCACCCCCACCCACCGCCCTGTCCGTCCCATGGCGCTCACACACCGAGCGACACCGCATACAAAAACGGACACCGTAGTGCGGCCCGCATCAGGTGGTCAAGGCGATTTCGTTGCCCGTGGATGTGGTTTGTGGTAGTAGTGGCGGGCGCGAAGGCCGGGGTCGAAGCTTTCTCCAAGGAGGCAGTTAGTGCAGACCAGCTTCAAGACTGGTGACAAGGCGGTTTATCCGGGCCAGGGCGTCGGTGAGGTGATGGGCATCGAGCACACCGAGGTCGCCGGGCAGCGCCAGTCGTTCTACGTGCTGCGCATCCTGGAGAACGGGATGCGGATCATGATCCCCATCAACAAGGTCGGTTCGGTCGGCCTGCGGGAGATCATCAGCGAGGAGGACGTCAAGCAGGTCTATTCCATCCTCCGGGAGAAGGACATCTCGGTCGACTCCACCACGTGGAACCGCCGGTACCGCGAGTACATGGAGAAGATCAAGACGGGCTCCGTCTTCGAGATCGCCGAGGTGCTCCGCGACCTGTACCTGCTGAAGGGCGACAAGGACCTGTCGTTCGGTGAGCGCAAGATGCTGGACACGGCGCGCTCGCTGCTGATCAAGGAGCTGTCGCTGGCCAAGGACTGCTCCGAGGAAGAGGTCGAGTCGGACCTGAAGAAGATCTTCAACCTCGCCTGAGTCCCCGCGTGACGCGCGGCCCAGGCCGCCGCGTTCGCCCCCGCGCCCCGGGTTCCCTCGATGGAATCCGGGGCGTCGTGTTTCCGGAGCCAGGCGGACTCAGGGGGCCCGCGCGTCCAGCGCCGCCAACTGCGAGCGGGCCTCGGCGTTGTCTGCGTCGTACTGGAGGGCCGCGGTGAAGGCCGCGCGGGCGTCGGCGAAGCGCTGTGCGCGGATGGCGTCCTGCCCCGTGCGCACGTACAGCCCGGCGAGCTGGCGTCGAAGGCTGACCCCCTGGCGGCTCCAGCCTTGGGACAGCTCCTGGTCCGCCCGCACGGCGGCGCTGAGCGCATCGAGCGCCCGTGGGGAGTCCTTCTCGGCCAGGGCGGCCCGGGCCGTGGACTCGGCGGTCTGGAAGCGGGTGAGCTGCTGGACCAGGGGCGCCAGGTTCGCGCGCTTCGCCTGGGCCAGCGCGCCAGGGACGTCACCCGATTCATAGCGCGCGAGGATGTCCGCGCGCTGGCGCTCATCCGGAGCCCCCGACAGCTCCGTCGATGGAAGGGCCTTCCGCTCGGCGGCGGCGGCGACATGGCCCGTGCTCGGCGCACCGGCATGGGGGGCGCTCGCCTGAGCGACCTCGGTGGCGCTCGGAGCAGCGTCGGTCATCGCGCCCGTGCCGGAGTGCATGCCGCGCGCGATGTCCGAGGCGCTGGGCGTCGCCGACTGGGCCTTTCGAGCGATGTCCGAGGCACCGGGCGTCGCCGACTGAGCCCTCCGCGCGATGTCCGAGGCGCTGACGCTCTTTGCTGCTCCAGGACTCCCGTCCTTGGTCACGGCAGCGCCAGGGCGCGTGCCGCGAGCGACCTCCACCGCGCTGGGCACGGTCGCTTCACCCGCGCCCGAGACCGCGTTCTCGCGCGTCCCACGGGCGACATCCGATGCGCTGGGCGAAGCGCCCTCGGCGGTACTCCGGACGGGCTCACGGGGGCCGGAGCCCGAAGCCGCCTCGGACGCCTCCGCGCGCACGGCCTGGGCCTCCTTCGAGGCCCCCGCGGCGTCGGGCTCCTTGGTCCCGTCCGCTGGAGTCCCAGGGGCCCGGGCGCCTTCGGCCGGACTCCTCGCGGGCGCCCGGTCCGCCATCCGCATGGCCACCACGCTGATCAACGCCGCCACCGCGGAGCCCACGACCGCCGCGGCCACCGCCACGGCGACCCCGCTCAGCGGACGCTTCGCCGCGCGAGGCCGCGCCGGATCCACCGACGTCCGGCTCAGCGTCGGACCGGCGCCCGTCCCGCGCAGCCGCAGCGTCGCGTTGCCCAGGCTTAGCTCGTCCCCGGGGCGCAGCTCCACCTCGCCCTTGATCCGCAGGCGGTTGACGAACGTGCCGTTCTGGCTGCCCAGGTCGCGCACGGTGAAGACATTGCCCCGCCGGGTCAGCTGCGCGTGGCGCCGGCTGATGGACGCATGCTGGAGCCGCAGGTCCGACGTCGACGAACGCCCCAGCGTGATGGAGCCCTGCCGCAGCGGCACGAGCTGCCCGGCGCCGGGGCCGCGCTCCACGTATACGAACGCGGGCGTCAAGCCCGGATCCGAATACTCCTTCGCCCAGTCGTACCGGGGGGACAGCTCCCGGTCGGACCGGCTGCGCTCGCCCGGCCCGCGCCGCTTCTGCTTCCGGGGGCCCGCCGGATACTGGGGCACGCGCTGCGGGCGCGGATCATCCGCCTGAAGGGGCGCCACCTCGTCGTCGTCGAAAGGCAGCTCCTCCGACGGGTCGTCCGACGACGCCTGTTGCCCTGGAGGGCGAGGCGGGCGCGGCGGACGCTTCGGATTCGGCGGAGCCATGCGGCGATTCTCCCTATCCGACGCTTCCAACGCCAAGTGCTGGCCTGTGTGAGACCCTGGATCCTAGAGTGTGTATCGCGTTGCGCAAGTGCCGCGCCCGCCCCGTCCCCAAGGAGGACCTTCCACCGTGGCCCCCCCATCCATCCGGCTCTTCAACACGATGTCCATGCAGAAGGAGCCGCTGGAGCCTCTCGTGCCCGGCGAGGTGAAGGTCTACGTCTGTGGGCCCACGGTCTACAGCTACATCCATATCGGGAACGCGCGCACCTTCACGTCGTTCGACGTGGTGGTCCGCTACCTGCGCTACCGGGGCTTCAAGGTGACGTACGTGCGCAACTACACGGACGTCGACGACAAGATCATCAAGGCCGCGCACGAGACGGGTGAGGCGCCCGTGGACCTGGCCTCGCGCTTCGTGGAGGCCTTCCGCGAGGACGCCCGCGCGCTGCACCTGCGCGAGCCGGACGTGTCCCCCCGCGTGAGCGAGACCATCCCGGAGATCATCGCCCTCATCCAGACGCTCGTGGACAAGGGCTACGCCTACGAAGCGAAGGGCGACGTGTACTTCGCCGTCGACAAGGACGATGACTACGCGAAGCTGTCCAAGCGCAACCTGGAGGACCTGTGCCAGGGCGAGCGCGTGCAGCCCGGCGACCTCAAGCGCCAGCCCCTGGACTTCGCGCTGTGGAAGGCGGCGAAGCCGGGAGAGCCCTCGTGGGACAGCCCCTGGGGCAAGGGCCGGCCGGGCTGGCACATCGAGTGCTCCGCGATGAGCGAGAAGTTCCTGGGCCGCACCTTCGACATCCACGGCGGGGCGTTGGACCTCATCTTCCCCCACCACGAGAACGAGATCGCCCAGAGCGAGTCCGCCACCGGCCAGACGATGGCGAAGTACTGGATGCACTGCGGCTTCCTGGACCTGGAAGGCGCGAAGATGTCCAAGTCGCTGGGCAACGTGGTGCGCCTGCGCGACGCGCTCACCAAGGTGGATCCGGAGGCCCTGCGCTTCTTCTTCCTCTCCACGCACTACCGCCACCCGCTCAACTTCGGGGAGAAGGCGCTCCAGGACGCCGAAGGGCGCATGGAGTACTTCTACGAAACGCTGCGCAAGGTGGACGAGCGCGTCACGGGCAAGGACTTCGGCAAGGGCCCGCTGCACGGCGACCCCGCGCGCTTCCTCACGGACTTTGAGGCCGCCATGGACGACGACTTCAACACCGCGGGCGCGCTGGGCGCGCTGTCGGGCCTCTTCGGCTTCATGAACGAGCTCACCGACAAGCCGCCCGTGAAGGACAAGCCGCTGGTGGGCCGCACGCTCCAGGCGCTGCGCGAGCAGGTGCGCGAGACGTCCCGCGTCCTGGGCCTCTTCGAGGACGACCCGGGGGCCTGGCTCCTGCGCCGCCGCGACCGGGCCGTGCGCGAGCGCGGCATCGACGTGGCGGAGGTGGAGCGGCTGCTCGCCGAGCGGACCGCCGCGCGCGCCGCGAAGGACTTCGCCAGGGCGGACCAGGTGCGCGGGGCCCTCAAGGCCCTGGGCGTGGACATCATGGACACGCCTGCCGGCACCTCCTGGAAGGTGGCGGCGACGGCCTCCTGAAAACCCGCTGGGGGGCGCCCGTGCGGCCATGTTACGCACCGGGCCCATGAGGCTCCTCCCCGCGCTCTTCGTCTCGCTGTGCTCGGCCGCCGCGCTCGCCGCGGGCGCCTTCACCGTCACGCCGCAGGAGAAGACGGCCGAGCAGGCCATCACCGCGGACCTCCTGCGCGCGCACGTGCGCTTCCTGGCGAGCGACCTGCTGGAGGGCCGCGGCCCCGGCACGCGCGGCGACGCGCTGGCGCAGGAGTACATCGCCACGCAGTTCGAGGGCCTGGGCCTCAAGCCCGGCGCGGCGGGGGGCAGCTACTTCCAGCGCTTCGACCTGATGGGCATCCACAGCCGCCCGGGCGCGATGACCTTCCAGGCGAAGGCGGGCCGCGTGGAGCTCCAGCCGCGCGAGGACTTCATCGCCGTGTCCGGCGTGCAGACCCCGGAGGCGCGGCTGGACGCGTCCGAGCTCGTCTTCGTGGGCTACGGCATCGTCGCGCCGGAGTACCAGTGGGACGACTTCAAGGGCGCGGACCTGAGGGGCAAGACGCTGGTCATCCTCAACAATGATCCGGAGGACGATCCGCGCCTCTTCGCGGGCAAGACGCGCCTCTGGTACGGCCGCTGGGACTACAAGTACGAGCAGGCGGCGAAGACGGGCGCGGCGGGCGCCATCATCATCCACACCACGCCCAGCGCGGGCTACCCGTGGCAGGTGGTGCGCACGTCGTGGACCGGTGAGCAGTTCGAGCTGCCCTCCGGTGACGCCCCCCGCCTCCAGGTGAAGGCCTGGACCACCGAGGACGCCACCAGGCAGGTGCTGAAGCTCGCGGGGCAGGACCTGGACGCGCTGCGCGCCGCCGCCCAGAAGCGGGACTTCCAGCCGGTGCCGCTGGGCGTGACGGTGTCCCTGCGCATGTCCAACGAGGTGCGCCGCAGGCCCACGGCGAACGTGCTGGGGCTCCTGCCCGGCAGCGACCCCACGCTTGCGAAGGAGGTGGTGCTCTACAGCGCGCACCATGATCACCTGGGCAAGAAGGACGACGGCAAGCCCGGCGAGGACGTCATCTACAACGGCGCGCTGGACAACGCGGCGGGCGTGGCCGCGATGCTGTCCGTGGCCCGCGCCTTCGCCTCGCTGCCCACGCCGCCGCGCCGCTCCATCCTCTTCGCCGCGGTGGCCGCGGAGGAGTACGGCCTGCTGGGCTCCGCGTACCTCGCGGCGCATCCGCCCGTGCCCCCGGGCCGCATCGCCGCGGACATCAACGTGGACGGCGGCAACGTGCTGGGCCGCACCCGCGACATCACCGTCATCGGGCTGGGCAAGTCGTCGCTCGACACCTACGTCACCACCATGGCGAGGACGCAGGGGCGCACGGTGAAGGCGGATCAGCTCTCCGACCGCGGGTTCTTCTACCGCTCGGATCAATTCAACTTCGCGCGGCAGGGCATCCCGGCCGCCTACTTCGGCAGCGGCATGGACTTCATCGGCCGGCCGGAGGGCTGGGGCAAGCAGCAGCGCGGCCAGTGGGAGACAAAGCACTACCACCAGCCTTCGGATGAGCTCCGCCCGGAGTGGGACCTGTCCGGCGCGGTGGAGGACGCGCGGCTGTTCTTCCTGGTGGGCGCCCAGGTGGCCAGGGCCCCGGAGATGCCCGCGTGGAACAAGGGCGACGAGTTCGAGGCCGCCCGCCTGAGGTCCCTGGAGGCACTGAGGGCCCCGGCCGCGAAGTAGGGGAGCGCCCCGTCCTTTGTTGGACGGACATGCACGAAGGTTCAGTACACAGGCGGCGGGGATGTTAGATCTGTCCCCTATGCCGGAGTTCGAACTCGTCAGTGAGCACAAGCCGCAGGGAGACCAGCCGAGGGCCATCGGGGAGCTGACCGAGGGCCTGCTTCGCGGCGACCGCTACCAGACCCTCCTGGGCGTCACCGGCTCGGGCAAGACGTTCACGATGGCGAACCTCATCGCCAACGTGAAGCGCCCCGCGCTGGTCATCGCGCACAACAAGACGCTGGCGGCGCAGCTGTACGGTGAGTTCAAGGCGCTCTTCCCGAGCAACGCCGTCGAGTACTTCGTCTCGTACTACGACTACTACCAGCCCGAGGCCTACGTCCCGTCGACGGACACCTTCATCGAGAAGGACTCGTCCATCAACGACAACATCGAACGGATGCGCCACTCGGCGACGCACAGCCTGCGCACCCGCAACGACGTCATCATCGTGGCCAGCGTGTCCTGCATCTACGGCCTGGGCGCCGCGCGCAGCTACGTGGACCTGGCCATCCGCGCCGCCGTGGGCGAGGACATGGGCCGCGACGGCTTCATGCGCAGGCTGGTGGAGGCCCAGTACGAGCGCAACGACCTGGACTTCCACCGCGGCACCTTCCGCGCCCGCGGCGACACCGTGGAGGTGTTCCCCGCCTACGAGGAGGAGCGCGCCGTGCGCGTCAGCTTCTTCGGCGACGAGGTGGAGCGCATCACCGAGTTCGACCCGCTGCGCGGCCAGACGCTGGGCCAGTTGGAGAAGATCGTCATCTTCCCCGCCAGCCACTACGTCGCCGGGGCGGACGCGCGCCAGAACGCCATGCGCACCATCCGCGAGGAGCTGGCCGAGCAGCTCCAGAAGTTCAAGGCGGAGGGCAAGCTGCTGGAGGCGCAGCGGCTGGAGCAGCGCACCATGTTCGACCTGGAGATGATCGAGCAGGTCGGCTACTGCAACGGCATCGAGAACTACTCGCGCCACTTCACCGGGCGCGCGCCGGGGGAGCCGGCCCCGTGCCTCATCGACTACTTCCCCCGCGACCTGCTGGTGCTCATCGACGAGAGCCACCAGACGGTGTCCCAGATCGGCGCCATGTACCGCGGCGACCGCGCGCGCAAGGAGACGCTGGTCAACTTCGGCTTCCGCATGCCCAGCGCCCTGGACAACCGGCCGCTGAAGTTCAGCGAGTTCGAGGAGATGGTCCCCCAGGCCGTCTTCGTCTCCGCGACCCCCGCGGAGTACGAGCTACAGAAGTCCAAGGGCGTGGTGGTGGAGCAGATCATCCGCCCCACCGGCCTCACCGACCCGGAGGTGGAGACGCGCCCCGCCGGCAACCAGGTGGATGACCTGCTGGAGGAGGTCCGCGTGCGCGTGTCGCGCAACGAGCGCGTGCTGGTGACGACGCTCACCAAGCGCATGGCGGAGGACCTCACCGAGTACTACAGCGACGTGGGCGTGAAGGTGCGCTACCTGCACTCGGACATCGACGCCATCCAGCGCATGGCCATCATCCGCGACCTGCGCCGGGGCGAGTTCGACGTGCTCGTGGGCATCAACCTCCTGCGCGAGGGCCTGGACATCCCCGAGGTGTCGCTCGTGGCCATCCTGGACGCGGACAAGGAAGGCTTCCTGCGCAGCCACGTGTCGCTCATCCAGACCATCGGCCGCGCGGCGCGCAACGTGAACGGGCGCGTCATCATGTACTCGGATCAGGTCACCGACTCCATGAAGCGCGCCATGGATGAGACGGCGCGCCGCCGGGACATCCAGCGCGCGTACAACCAGGAGCACGGCATCACGCCGCGCACGGTGAAGAGCAACATCTCCGACTTCACGGAGAACATCCCGGACTACGACGCGGGCGCGAGCGCGCTGCCCATGGCGGCGGAGGGCGAGAACGACCTCCTGGAGCCCAAGGAGATCAAGCGCCTCATCGAGGAGTTCACCGCCGACATGCTCAAGGCCGCGGACGAGATGCAGTTCGAGAAGGCCGCCGAGCACCGCGACCGCGTCCAACTGCTCAAGGACATGGACCTGGGGCTCAAGCCCGCGTCCCGGTCGCTCCTGCGCGCGCCGGCCAGGGCGGTGGAGCCGCCCGGCACCACGCCCAAGAAGGGGCGGGGGCGCGGGCGCCCCTCCTCGTCGGGGGGCGGCCCGTCCGGGGCGGCGAAGCCCGCGGCCCGCTCGCGGTCGCGCAAGAGCTAGCGAGGCCCCGCCATGGACATCCGGCTGCAGGAGAAGCTGGACGCGCTGCCCACCGAGCCCGGCGTGTACCTGATGAAGGACAAGCGCGGGACCATCATCTACGTGGGCAAGGCCATCAACCTGCGCAGCCGCGTGCGCAGCTACTTCAACCGCTCCGGTGACACCCGCGTCTTCGTGTCCCTCCTGGACACGATGCTGGGCGACCTGGAGACGGTGCTCGTCCACAACGAGAAGGAGGCCCTCCTCCTTGAAAACGAGCTGATCAAGAAGCACAAGCCGCGCTTCAACGTCCTGCTCAAGGACGACAAGCAGTTCATCTCCCTGCGCCTGGACCGCAGCCAGCCGTTCCCCCGGCTGGAGGTGGTGCGCAAGTACGAGAAGGACGGCGCGCGCTACTTCGGCCCGTACTCCAGCGCGGGCGCCATCCGCGAGACGCTGCGCCTCATCAACCGCTTCTTCCGCCTGCGCACCTGCACGGACCACGTGCTGGCCAACCGCAAGCGGCCGTGCCTGCTGTACCAGATCGGACGGTGCCCGGCCCCCTGCGTCTACCCGGTGTCCCCGGAGGAGTACCGCAAGAGCGTGGACGAGGTGGCCATGTTCCTGGAGGGCAAGGCGGGGCAGCTCATCGAGGGGCTGCGCGCGCGGATGAAGCGCGCGTCCATGGAGCTGAGGTTCGAGGAGGCCGCGCGGGTGCGCGACCAGCTGCTCGCCATCGAGCGCAGCCTGGAGCGCCAGAAGGTGGCCACCACCGACTTCAAGGACCAGGACGTCTTCGCCCTGTACCGCGAGGGCGACCGCATCCTGTTCTACGTGCTGCACGTGCGGCAGGGCCGGCTCAACGGCGGTCAGGCCTTCCCCTTCGGCAGCCAGGAGTTCCCGGACGACGAGCTGCTCGCCTCGTTCGTGAACCTCTACTACGACCAGGGCGGCTTCGTGCCGGAGGAGGTCCTGCTGCCCCTGGAGCCCGGCGACGGCACCGACGGCCTGGAGGACCTGCTCACGGAGCGCAAGGGCGAGCGCGTGCGCGTCTTCGTCCCCAAGCGCGGAGAGAAGCATGAGCTGGTGAACATGGCCGTGAAGAACGCGGAGCAGGCGTTCGTGGAGCGCAAGCGCAGCAAGGACGAGACCGACACGGTCCTGTCACGCCTCCAGTCCAAGCTGGGCCTGCGCAACTTCCCGCGCCGCATGGAGTGCTACGACATCTCCCACTTCCAGAGCTCCTCCATCGTGGCGTCACAGGTGGCCGTGACGGACGGGGAGACGGACAAGTCGCGCTACCGCAAATACAAGATCAAGTCCGTGGAGAAGCAGGACGACTTCGCCAGCATGTACGAGGTCATCACCCGGCGGCTCAAGCGCGGGCTGGAGGACGGGGACCTGCCGGACCTGCTCGTCATCGACGGCGGCAAGGGCCAGCTCGCCAGCGCGCACGCGGCCATGAAGGACCTGGGCGTGGAGGGCGTGGACGTGGTGGGCCTGGCCAAGAGCCGCGACCAGGAGGTCTTCGACCGGGACGCGGAGAGCGCCAGGAGCCCCGAGCGCGTCTTCGTCCTGGGCCGCAAGGACCCCATCGTCCTGCCCCAGAACTCGGCGGAAATGTTCATGCTCACGCGCATGCGGGACGAGGCCCACCGCTTCGCCATCACCTTCCAGGGCAAATCCATGCGCAAGAGCTCGCTGCGCTCGGCGCTGGAGGACATTCCCGGCGTGGGCGAGGGACGGCGGAAGATGTTGCTGCGCCACTTCGGTTCACTCAAGCGGGTGGGCGAGGCCACCATCGAGGAGCTGACCGAGGTCGTGGGCCCGGCGATGGCCGAGCGCGTCCACGCGGGCCTGCATGGCGACCCGGAGGACGACACCGAGGACCCCGTGCGCGAGGCGTCGCTGGATGACGCTTCCGACCCTGTGCACGAAAAAGCGGATGGAGGGTCGCCACCCGGTGCGGCATGATTAAGTTCCGCTTCGGACGCCGGGGGGCTGGCCGCTGGAACCCGCGACGTTCCTAGGGTTTTTCATTGCGACCATGCTCGGCGCTGATTTATAGCGGTTGAAGATCCGAGCACGTTTGAAGAGGACGAGGGACCGACATGAGGCTGTATCCGAAGGTGATCCCGATCATCTCGCGCGAGGCCATTCAGCAGCTCATGCAGGACGGGGACATCGAGGTGGAGCCGATGCGCGTGGCCGACGCCGAGATGGACCTGTCCGCCATCATGCGTGAGTACCTCGCCAATGAAGAGCGTGTGAACCAGGCGACGCGCGAGGCCCTGGAGCGTCGGGGATATGACTACTCCAAGTTCAACCAGGTGAAGCGCGAGATGGCGGACGTGCGCGGCTTCAAGATGGGGGACGAGGGCATCGAGTACGTCATCAACCAGATGATTGAGTTCCTCCTCATCAGCCGGAACGTCGAGGAGGTCTACTCCGCCGATAACGGGCTGCGTCAGAAGATCAACCAGGTCATGAAGAAGCACCTGGACGTCGACGACGAGATCGACAAGGAGGCCCGCTCCCGGCTGAAGCACCTGCAGGAGGGCACGAGCGCCTTCGACATCGAGTACAACAAGACGGTCGAGCAGATCCGCCGCGCTCGCGGGCTGATTTAGTCCGGGGCGTGCCACGGCCCGCTCCGCTGCCTACCTTCAGCTTCAAGGGAGGCAGCGTCGATGGCGGGTCCAATCACGAGCATCTTGCTGTCCGGTTTCCTGGCGGCGGCGCCAGGGGGCGACGGGTTCACGTTCGAGGGCCGGGAGGCCAGCGCGAGGACCGAGCGGCCGGACGGTTACTTCTTCCAGGGTTCGCTTCCGTTCGGTGACCTGACCGAGCGCGGCACGGGGCAGGCGTCGCTCTCCGTGCAGGACCGGGTCGGCGTCGCGAACGCGACCTTCGGCGACAAGGCGGAGCTCTCCGCGAGCCTGCGCGTGGGCGGCACGGAGTACCGCGTGGAGCTGACGCAGGCGGGCTTCCCGCCCGCGCAGGCGATGTCGCGGGTGCCCGCGGGGCCGCTCCCGCCACCGCCGCCGCACCTCGTCGAGGGCGGGGTGCTGATGGGCACGCCCCTCTACGGTGAGACGGGCATCGGCTGGCGGGCGACGACCCGCGCGCACGCGGCGATGGCCGTGTGGGGCATTGGCAGCGTGTGGCGCAACGGGACGCTGCTGACGGACTCGGCGCTCATTCACGCGGCGGCGTTGGACGCGGGCACGTTCGCGGACGACGACACGAAGCGGCTGCTGCGGGAAGCGCGGCCGGGGGACGCGGAGCTGGTGGTGGTGGTGTGGAACCTGCCGCCCCAGGCGGAGCCGCGCGGGTTCATCCAGTTCCTCTTCGATGACGTGGCCATCGACGTGGACGGCGCTCGGGTGCCGTCGGTGGCGGTGGTGCCCACGACGGGGGAGCTGCCCGCGTCGCTCGCGTCGCTGACGCCGGTGGCGCCCACGGCGTTCCCGGCGGCGGTGGCGCCGGTGTCTCCGCCGCGCTTCGAGCAGGGCACGGGAGGCGGCGGCACGGCGGGGACGACGGGCGTGACGCTGGGGGCGGGGACGGCGGGGGCGACGAGCGTGGCCACGACCGTGCCGGCCCCGGGCGAGGCGACCACCGCGGGCGGCACGGAGCTGGCGACGACGAGTGGCGCCACGGGGCCGGCGACCACGAGTGGCGCGACGACCCCCGCGTCCACGGCGGGGAGCGGCAACACGCTGGGCGCGTCGGGGACGACGACGGTGGCTCCGAACGCAGGGCGCACGTTGCCTTCGGCGGCGCCCTCGACCTTCAGCGGCGCGTTCTCACCGGCGGCGCCGGCCAACCCGCCCTCGGCGGTGTCGGGCGTGCTGCCAGGCTCTTCCGCCACGGTGGGGCAGGGGACCTTCGCCACGCCGCCGACCGTGTCGGGCGTGACCGTGGGGGGCTACACGGCGCCGCAGGTGTCCCCGCCGGACTTCAACACCTTCGTCGGCACCAGCC
>NZ_JAYESI010000036.1:0-79872 GCF_041903675.1 Corallococcus sp. RDP092CA
AAGTTAAGCCCTCCAGAGCCGATGGTACTCCGCGGGAAACCGCGTGGGAGAGTAGGTCGCTGCCGGATTCTTTTCTTGAAGCCCCTGTCGCCTTCCTGGCGCCAGGGGCTTTCTCTTTGCGGGCTTGTGGCCCCCGGCGCAGACGCACGCTTCTCGTGTATTGATCCGGCGGGATGCGAACGTACAGCCGCCTGGCTTTGAGGCTGGCCTGACCCTGCCTGCTTTTGCTTGAGTGGTGCTCCTTCCCCCTTCTCTGGACAGGAGCCTCTCGCATGCATCTGCTTCGAATCTACGCCGCCGGGCTGTTCGCGTTGGGGCTCCTGCTGGTTCCAGCTGAGTCCAGGGCGGACTCGGGCGTGCGGCTGGGCGTGGGGGCGGACTACTGGGTCGACACCAGCGCCGCCTTCAACTTCACGCTCGGCGTCGAAGGGCATGTCGCGGGCCCGCTCTTCGTGGGGGCCCGGTTCGGCGCGGTGCTCGTCACGGACGGCAACATCATTGGCGTTCCGTTGGACATCTCGCTGCGCGCGACGGTGGGCCGGACTGTCTACATCGAGGGGCTCGCGGGCCCCTGGATCATGTTCAAGGGTGACACCTTCAAGGCCCATGCGGCGTTTGGCTTTGGCCTCCAGGGCAAGGCCGCGAGCATTGGCGTCGAGGTCGGCTACCTCGACCCGAATCCCATCATCGGCTTGCGGCTGGGCTACAAGTTCTGAGGCCGGGCCTCAGTAGTGGGGGGGCCGCTCCTGGTGGCGGGCGTCCACCAGGCCCGGCTCGGCGTCCAGCTTGCGCTTGAGCTGGTCCAGCTCCATCCGGAGCGCGTCGATGACGCGCCCCTGCTGGTAGAGCACGTCGCTCAGCTCCTGCAGCAGCTCCTGCTGCTGCGTGTAGCGGATTTCCAGCTCGACCAGGCGCTTGTCTTCCATTGCCGTCTTCTCCGGTCGGGGAGCGTGCCCCATGAATACCCTCGAACACCTGCAGCGTGCCCGTGACCTGCTTGGGCGCGGCCAGCCCGAGCTGGCGGAGTCCGCGCTGAGTGACGCCATCGATGCGGCCGTGGCGGCGGAGGACCTGGTCCTCCTGACCCAGGCGCGCTTCGCGCTGGGGGAAATGCTCTTCCAGCAGGGCCGGGACGAAGAGGCAATCCCCTTCCTCCAGGCCGTGGTGCGCACCGAACGGGCGGATGGGTCCGTGGACGCGCCGGTCATCGCGGCCGCGCGGATGCTGCGCCAGATTCGAGGGCAGGAGCCGCGCTGAGCATCCCCTGCGCTTCAGGGCAGCCGGCACTGCTCCCGGATGGCGTCCATCCGCTGCGGGAAGCGTCGCTCCAGGTCCGTGCGCGTCTGACGGGCTCCCTCGAGCTTCCCCGCCTTCACCTGGAGGGTGCAGAGCGTGGCCAGCGCCCGGGTGTCGGACACGTTCAGGCGGTCCGCCTGGCGCAGGGCCGCCTCGGCGGCGTCCTGGTTCCCCAACTGGAACCAGACGATGCCCAACTGGAAGTGGCCTTCCGCGAGCTTCGGGTCCTTCTGCACCGCCTGCTGTAGGAGTCCCATGGCCTCGCGGTTGCGGCCTTCCTTGGTGAGCACCAGCCCCTGTTCCACCAGGAGCCGGGCCGCGGGAACCTTGCCCTCCAGGGAGGTGAAGACCTTCAGGGCCTCCTCGGGTCTTCCCACGCGGCTGAGCAGCCGGCCGTAGCGCATGCCGATGAGGGGCTCGCCCGGAGTGCGGCTGTAGGCCCGGGACAGGGCCGCCGTGGCGCCCTCGACGTCGCCCTTCTCCTCGCTCAGGTCCGCCCGGAGCAGCTCCGCCCTGGGGTCCGCGGGTGCCAGCTTCTGGGCCTTGCTCAGGGACTGCTCCACGCAGCGGGCCATCCGCTCCCGGTCACAGATGCGCGCGAGCAGGAGCTGGGTCTCCAGGGAGTTCGGGTCCCTGCGCTCGGCCTCCTCGGCCAGATCGTGCGCTTCCGCGGGGGCTCCTTCGCGCAGGAGCTCGGCTGCCTCGCGGAGGTCCGCCGCTGTCGCCTTGTCGTTGTGCTTCAGGGGCACCAGGAACCGCAGGCGGCCATCCACGTTCTCCGTGGCCCGGGCGATGGCCAGCTCCTGCTCGGGCATGTTGCGGGGCAGGAACAGGGGGATGACGTGAATGCCGAGCGCCACCCCGCAGACCCAGAGGACGCCCTTGATTCCCTGGTTCCAGCGCCGGCCGCTCCGCTCTCCGGGTTCTTTCGATGGGTCGCTCATGGGGCGTTTCTAGACGGCGCGCAGGTGGGGGCGCAGCCCCGAAGGGAGTTCCAGCTCGCAGCTCCAGCAGAGCTCGAAGTTGCCGGGGTTCTCCTCGCCACAACGTGGACAAATCACAGAGCGGCTGGCGGCTTCCTGGTTGGCCTGGAGCTCCGCGAGGACCTGGCGCGCCGCTTCCAGCTCCTGCGGCCACAGCCACAGCTCCACCCAGGCCTCGGTGCTGGGAATCTCTCCGCTCAGCGGGACCAGGGACTCGCCGCGGATGTCGACCGAGAGCCCGGCCGATTCCAGGGCGCCCGCCAGCATCCGTGCCTCTCCAACCGTGCGGTGCACGGAGAACTGCACGCGCTTCATGCTGCTTGTCTGTCAGAACCGGGCCGTCAGGGCAACCCGCCCCGGCCGCTCCCCTGCTGTACCCTGGCCGACGCGGCCCCCACGGCCCGTGCGGCTTCCCTCATTCCTCATGGCGGAGCTGGTACGGCAGGACCACGCGCGCGTGCTTCGTGGCGCGCGTGTGGAGCGCCGCCCTCAGCAGGGCGTCCAGCTCCGTGAGCAGGCGATCATACGGGCCTCTCTTCGCGGGCAAGCTGGTTCTTGGCGACGCTCGAGCGCGGCGTCTCCTCGTCCTCGAAGGCGAGGGGCACCGCCAGCACGTCCGGCCTACCGCCTGTCTGTGGGACGAGGGTGGCGGGCTCGGGTTGGTGCTAGCGGGATTCCAGCATGGGAGCCAGTCGGTGGAGATCCTCCTGTGTCAGGTCCTGCTTCACCATTGGCTGGTCTTGATGAGCCCGCAGTGGTGCTTGAGGCGTTCCACTCGCAGCGCCTGCGCTCCAGTGTTCGTCTGGCCGCTGCGCTCGTAGTCACCGTCTTCACGCACCGTGCCTTCTGGTGGCCATGAGCAGGCATTCGCCTCCTCCCAGTCAGCTCGCGCGGAGGCGCCGCCGGCACTCATCACCCGCGAAGGACAGCCCAAGCGACGGGTGCCGGACACTGTGCAGCGTCCCCTGGGCCCCTGCGTTTCCCGGTCGCGTCTCCCTACCGTCCGTTTCGTCCGGGCGCTCATGTCCGGACACAGGGAGGTCCCGGAACGATGAGCAAGCACAAGAACCCGAGCCCGAATGATCAGCGCTCCAACACGAAGAACCCCGAGCGCCCGGAGCACAAGTCCGCCCAGGACAACCGCTCCAACCAGATGAACCCGAACCATCCCCACAACCCGCAGAATCCTCCGTCACACATGCCTTCGCACGGCGGCGGCATGACGGGTGGGGACGGTTCCTCGAAGCGCTGAGCGCAGAGGGAGAGGCCGGCCGCGCGTTCCGGCCGGCCCCTCCGGGTGCAGGGGCCTAGCGGACGCGCGGCGAGCACTCGCCTTCACCGCGGTAGTGACCCACGGTGCGCACGAGCGCCGTCACGAAGTCGCGCAGCGTCCGGACGCTGCCCGCGCCTCCCGTGCCGTACTGGTCCGACGGCAGCGACGTGAGGTCCACGAGGCCCAGCTCATCAAGCGTGATCTCGCCGTCCGGGCCGACCACGCCCGCGCTGTCCGCCGCGGCGATGGCGTCGAAGCGCATCTTCGCGTCGGCCGACTGGAGGTCGTCGAAGAAGAGGTGGTCGCCGTGGATGGTGAGCTGCACTGTCTCCGTGCTGCCCTTGGGCACCGTCACGCCGTTGCCGATGTCCTCGTTCTCGCAGTGCTCGTAGAGGGTGTCGGTGGGGAAGCCCCAGTGGAAGCGCTTCGTCGCGGTGCCCTTGGTGGCTGTGCCCTCGACGTAGACGGACCAGCCTTCGGTGTTCATCCGCGTCACGTCCTCCGCGTCCGCGTTGCCAGCCGTCGCGTCCGTGGCGGGGGAGATGGCGTAGCTCACCTCGTCCCACTCCTCGGCGGCCAGGTCGTTGAACGTCGCGACGTTCATGGGGCCCGGACGGTGCACGTCGTACACCTTCACGGCCGTCTGTTCGGCGGCGGTCTCCCCTTCGTGGTTGGCGACCTTCACCTCGCCGAGCTTCACGAGGAACTTGTCGTACTTCACCGTCCAGCCGTCCTCGAAGGCGCTGGCGGGGATCTCCTTCTCGATGAAGTCCTCTCCGTACGTGGTGAACGTCACGTTGCCCTGACCCGACGAGCAGGCGACCAGGGCCAGGCAGGACACTCCCATCAGCCAATGTTGCTTCATTCCGCGGCTCCTTCCACCCACGTCACGACGTAGGCGCTGGTGTCTTCCACGCCGCGCACCAGCCCGTTCTGGGCCTGGCTGTCGGCGGGGAAGGTGGAAACGCCATCCGCGTCCGGAGGCGACGCGGTGGCGAAGTCGATGCGGTCCATCCATTTCCCCAGGTCCACCGCGATGCGCACGTGGCCTGCCTCCTGCTGGAGGTCTCGCTCGAAGCGCACGCCCTCGATGGCCTTGGGCAGGTCCACCGTCGCATCGAAGCGCACCGTGGCTCCGGACGTGTGGGTCGCGGTGCCGCGCACGTGGGCCTGGTGGCCTCCGAGCACGTTCCCTGGATCCGTGGCCGCCGTCGGCGTCACGAGCGTCAGCTCCAGCGAGCCATACGCGCCCGTGACGGCGTTGGCGTCACCCAGGTTGGCGCCCGCGAGCAGGTCCACCGTCTGGGCGTCCAGCACCTCTCCCAACGCGTCGCCGGGGACGTAGTGGCCCGGGTGCGCGTGCGCGGTGCCTCCGATGAGCGAGTACCAGTCGAAGCGCCGCGACAGCAGCACTCGACCCTCGAAGAACCGCACCGAGCCCACCGAGAGCCGCGCGGCCTCGGGGGTCACCGTCCAGCCGTAGGAGTTGGGCGCGGTGGGGGGCGTCGCCGTCATCGCCACGGCGAAGGTGCGGCGCTCCGCTTCCGTCTTGCCGCCGCAGCCCAGGCTCAGCAGGGTCGCGGTCAGCGCCAGCGCTCGGAGCGGGGCGGGGAGTGTGTTCATCACAGGTGGACCTCCAGGGTGAGCGAGGCCATGCGTGGCGACCCCGCGGTGAAATGTCTGGCTGGAACGAGGCTCGGCTGCGCCGCGGGGTCGAAGCGCGAGCTGTAGACGAACTCGCCGTCGCGCCAGCGCGTGTTGAGCAGGTTCTTCACGTCGAGCCGCAGCGCGAGCGCTCCCCGACGCAACGCGGCCTGCACGTCCGCGAGGAACACGGCGTGGCTGTATTCGTCGTAGGGCAGGGGCCTGGGCCCGATGAGCGTGAGGCCCGTGCCCAGCGACAGGAGGGAATCGATGGCGAGCAGCGGCTTCTCCCAGCCGATGTCCGCTCGGGCGACCAGTGGCGCGAAGTAGGGGAGCTTCGCGTCCGTCTTCGTCACCGTCGCGTTCGCCACCGTGGCGCTCAGCGCGGCGGTGACTCCTTCGAGCGGACGCGCCTGCAGGGCCGCGGAGATGCCCGTGCGCAGCGTCTCTCCCGTGAAGACGGTGGTGCCCACCGTGTGGTCGAAGAAGAAGTCGTCCGCGACCTGCGAGCCGAAGACGCTCGCCTGGACGGACAGGCGCTCTCCGTCCCTTCTCGTGCCCAGCTCCGCGCCGTGCACGTTCACGAAGGGGGCTTGTTCTCCCTCGGAGAGGCTTCGCGCCTGGGGGGAACGGAAGCCGTCTCCATAGCTGGCGAAGAGGGCCCAGGTGTCCGTGAGCGCGTATTCGATGCCGGCCTTCGCGCCCCAGTGCACCCCGAAGGCGCTGCGTGAGTAGCCCTGTCCGTCGTAGTAGCGCGGGTCCTGGAAGGCGAGCGCGTCGAACACCTCCACCCCCAGCGCGTCGGCGCGGCCTCCCAGCCGGAAGGCCCAGCGACCCACGGGGAGTCTCGCTTCGGCGTAACCCCAGACATCTGTCTGCGTGATGTCCGCGTCCACTTCCGCCGCGAAGAAGGTGCCGTCCGTCTCGCGGTAACGGCGCTGCGTCTGGTGGATGCCGTCACGCCGGCCCCCGAGGCCGAGCTCCAGCGCGACGGGCCGGTCGAAGAGGGTGACCTGGCGGCGGTGCTCCACGCGCAGCCCCAGCGTGGTGCCGTCGTTCGTCTGCTCCAGGCCGTCGCCCCGGTCGTCCACCCGGTAGCCGGTGAAGTTGTTGCGCAGGCGCAGGTCCGAGAGGATTCCGAAGCCTTCCAGGCGCGTGCGCGCGGTGCCCTCGCGGGGCAGGTCCACGCCGAGGAGCAGCTGGTGCCTGGAGGCCGTGCCGCCCTGACGGTCGAAGGAGCCGGAGTAGAAGGTGCTGCGACCGGCTTCCAGGTCGTCCTCGCGCACCACGCCGGGCGAGTCGAAGCGCGTGAAGTAGCTGCTTCCCAGGACGCGGGCGCTCAGGCCGTGGCCCAGGTCCATGTTCGCCTGGGCGAGGAGCGTGGCCCGGCCGTAGCCCCGCTGCGGGCCGAAGCCGTGGCTCTCTCCGAGTTCCGCCGCCGCGAAGGTGCCGGGGTCCTCGCCCGGCCGCACCGTCACGACGAGCCGGCGCGTGTTGAACTGCCCCAGCGTGCCGGCGAACTCCACGCCCTGCTCCCGGGCGCCCAGGTCCATGCGCACCGTTCCCGCGACCGCGAAGTCCCCCTGGAACGCGCGGTAGGAGCCCTCCGTCACCTCCAGCGATTGGACGAGCTCCGGGACGATGAAGTTGGTGTCCGCGTAGCCGAGCGCGTGGATGTGGCTCACCTCGTTCACCGGCAGGCCGCCGACGTTCAGCTCCACGTCCTGGCCGTGGAGCGCGTCGAAGCCCCGGAGGAAGAGCTGCTGCGCCTTGCCCTCGCCGCTGTGCTGCGAGGCCACCAGGCCCGGGACGATTCGCAGCACGTCCGTCGCGTTCGTGCGCGGCGCCGTGTCGAGGAGGTCCCGGCCGAGCGTGACCTCGGCGGCGCTCTGGGCTGGACGCGTGCCTCGCACCACCGTGGCACGCTGCTTCCCGGAGGACTCCGACGGCGGAGGGGGGGCGGTGGCCTCCTGCGGTGGTGGCTCGGCTCCAACCTGCCGCCGCACCTCGGGTTGCTGCTGTGACTCAGGTTGCTGCTGTGTCTGGGTGGCTTCTGTTGCCTCATGACGGGTGGCTTCCACGGGCGGCCCTCCCTGCGCGGTGGGCACGGTTGCGGAAAGACACGTCGAGAGCGTGGCGAACGCGATGAGCAACATGGTCACGGGAGCAACGGCACGAGCAGACGGCGACACGTCCCCAGCTCGCGTCGGGGCGCGCTCCAGGGCATGCGGATGGAAAGGCAGACGGTTTCAGGCCGAAGACACACGCTCACGCAGGCCCAGGTCTGGCCTGGGCCAGACGGTCCGCATGCTCGCGAATCATCCTTACGGAATTCCGAAGCGCGCTGACCGCGCTATGGGGCCTGCGGCATCGCCGCGGACCGCAATTGCTGGCCGGGTGACCACCCAGGCGCTCGTGCTGACTCCACCCTCCAGGAGACCCAGCGCGGCTTTGGCGGCACGAACACCGTCCAGCTCGCCGCCACCGCCAACAGGTGCTCCACCGAGCCCGTCAGGTGCTGGTGGCCATGGCCCTGCTTCTTTCCGGCCGGCTGGCCGTGCTCGGACTCCGGCGAGCAGCTGGACCTCGCGTCACCGCACGGGGTCCGGTGGACGTGGGTGCTGGCGCCGTGTTCGTGGCCGTGTGGACCCAGGCCTCCGCCGTGGCCCACCACCGCGTGCAGCACCGGCGCCACCGCGAGCCCGTACACCAGGACCCACAGTCCCAGGCACGCCAGGTCACGTCGGTCTCGGGGATCCCACACGGCGGTTCAGGGGCGGCGGAGCGTCCAGGACGGGAGAGGTGAGGCGGCTGCCTGCCTATCCGTCCTTCTCCCGACACGCAAGGCCGCCCCCGTCGCCCGCTGCCAGACAGTGCCCCGCCGCCCAGTCCCACGACCCCGTGGACCTCTTGACGCATCGCATCGGAATCCGCTGCGGCCACAGACTTCCCGTCATAGACTCCAGGCGTGCGTTCTGAATCCGCGGCCCTTCGTTCCCTGCCTGCCTCCACCGAGGTTCCCGCTCCGCCCTCGCGCGCCGACCGCCTGCGCGCGCTGGGGACCGAGTCCTTCGACCTGCTCGTCATCGGCGGCGGGGTGACGGGCTCGGGCGCGGCCCGGGACGCGGCGCTGCGCGGCCTGAAGGTGGCGCTGGTGGAGCGCGAGGACTTCGCCAGCGGGACGTCCAGCCGCTCGTCGCGCCTCATCCACGGCGGCCTGCGCTACCTGGAGCACGGCCACCTGGGGCTCGTCTTCGAGTCGAGCATCGAGCGGCGCCGCCTGCTCCACCTGGCGCCCCACCTGGTGCGCCCGCTGGCCTTCATCTGGCCCGTGTACGAGGGGGCCCGGGTGCCTCGCTGGAAGCTCAACGCGGGCCTGATGCTGTACGACGCCCTGTCCCTCTTCCGGAACGTGAAGGCCTACCAGCGCCTGTCGCTCAAGCAGGTGGTGGAGGCCGAGCCCGGCATCCGCTCCGAGGGGCTCAAGGGCGGCGCGCGCTACTACGACGCGGCCACCGACGATGCCCGCCTCACGCTGGCCAACGCGCTGGGCGCGAGCGAGGCCGGCGCGGTGGTGCTCAACCACGCCTCCGTGAAGCGGCTGGTGCTGGAGGACGGCAAGGCGAAGGGCGCGGTGGTGGTGGATCACCTCACCGGCCTGGAGCACACCGTGCACGCTCGCGCCGTCGTCAACGCGACCGGCCCCTGGAGCGATGAGATCCGCCAGCTGGATTCGCAGCAGGCTCGCACGGGCCCCGCGGTGCGCGGCAGCAAGGGCGTGCACATCGCCGTGCCCCGGACGCGGCTGAACATCACGGACGCGCTCACGCTCCTGTCCCCCGTGGATGGCCGGGTGATGTTCATCCTGCCCGCGGACGCGTTCACGCTCATCGGCACGACGGAGACGGCCACCCGCGCCCACCCGGCCGAGGTGCGCGCGAGCGAGGCGGACGTGGCCTACCTGCTCTCCTCCGCCAACGCCTTCTTCCCCGACGCGAACCTCACGCGCGAGGACATGGTCAGCGCCTGGGCCGGCATCCGCCCGCTGGCCGCGAGCGGCTACCACGGCAACAGCGACGCGGGCAGCGCCAGCCGCGAGCACGCCATCGACGTGAGCCCGTCCGGCGTGCTCGCCATCAGCGGCGGCAAGCTCACCACCTTCCGGGTCATGGCCCGCGACGTGGTCAACGCCGTGGAGCGCCACCTGGCCCTTCCGCACAAGAAGCCCGTCACCCACGAGCAGCCCCTGCCGGGCGGCGACATCCTCAAGCTGGACGCGGAGCTCGCGGCGGCGAAGCAGGAGGTGGGCGGCGCGGCCACGGGCGAGCACCTGGTGCGCGCCTACGGCAGCCGCTGGCGCGCGGTGTGGGCGCTCACGCGCGAGACGCCCGCGCTGGCCGAGCCGCTCGTGGACGGCATGCCGTACCGCCGCGCCGAGGCCGCGTGGGGCGTGACCCACGAGATGGTCCAGACGCTGGCCGACCTGCTCATCCGCCGCCTCAAGGTCGCGTTCGAGACGCGCGACCAGGGGCGCGCCGCCGCCGTCCGCGCCGCGGAGGTGATGGCGCCGCTGCTGGGCTGGGACGCGGCGGAGACCGAGCGTCAGCTGGCCACCTATGCCGCGGATGCGCAGCGCATCTTCGGCGTGGATCGCTCCGACGCCTGACCGCTCGCGGGGGAGGAGACGGACCCGGTGCGTCATGGCCCCGGATGCTGGACCGTGAACGGGCGCGCGCCCCGAGCGTTGGGCGCCTCACGTTGGTCCAGCACCGGACGTCCGTCGGGCGCACGACAGCCGCCCGAGCAGTCGTCCTACGTCCATGCTTAAATCGTCGTGGGAACGGGGAGCAGGGTCGACCCGTTCTTCCCGGCCCTCTTTCGGGGGCGACTCACGGCGCGGTATTCCACAGTGGCCGGACGAAGGAGATGCACCCCATGAAGCGTTGGCTTTGGCTTGGGCTCGGGTTGTCCGGACTGGTGGCGAGCGGCTGTGGAAGCGATCCCGACCCCATCGTCGTCCCACAGGCGTGTCCGGGGACCTCGGAGATGTCGCTGCCCTCGACCTCGACGGCGGCCTCCGCGCTGAGCCCGGACACGGCGGACGGGGTGATCATCACCTTCAAGCCGCAGGTGAGCGCGAGCGCGCTGGCGGTCTCGGCGGACATCGCGGCGGCGGTGGAGCGCGAGGGCGGCACGGTGAAGCGCCGCATCCCGAACATGAACGTGGTGTCCGCCCGGCTGTCGCCGGCGGCCATCGAGGCGCTGAAGCTCCGGCCGGACGTGGTCTCCGTGACGCCCAACCGCCGCGTGCATGCGATGGGGCTGCCCACGCCTCCGCCGCTCGCGTCGTGGCAGGGCGCGTTCAGCACGCAGGGGTCGGTGGGCGAGTACACGGAGGGGCTGAAGCTGATCCAGGCCCCGCAGGTGTGGGACGCGAACAACGACGGCACCCTCGACCCCGGCGCGCCCACGGGCGAGGGCGTGAAGGTGTGCGTCATCGACAGCGGCTGGGACAGCAAGCACCCGGAGCTGAAGGCGGCGTTCCTCAAGGGCAAGGACTTCGTCGACAACGATGACGACCCGTCCGACCAGACCGAGTCCCAGGGCGTGATCACCTTGGGCGGCGGCCACGGCACGCACGTGTCCGCCACCATCCTGGCGCAGCTCGGCGCGGGCTCCGGCGGACGCGTGGCCCCCGGGGCGGATCCGAACGGCGTGGTGGGCGTGGCGCCGGGCGCGTCGCT
The DNA here is from genome assembly GCF_041903675.1 of Corallococcus sp. RDP092CA. NCBI lineage: Bacteria > Pseudomonadati > Myxococcota > Myxococcia > Myxococcales > Myxococcaceae > Corallococcus > Corallococcus sp. RDP092CA. The sequence goes on from NZ_JAYESI010000036.1 coordinate 10,941, forward strand.
GCTCGTCGCGCGCGTGCTGGACACGGGCGGCGGCGGCAGCACGGACGACGTCATCGCGGCGGTGGAGTGGTGCCACGAGCAGGGGGCGCGGATCGCCTCGCTGTCGCTGGGCGCGCCGGACTCGTCCGCCGTCGAGCAGACCATGTTCGAGAAGGTCTGGGAGAACGGCAACGGCATGCTGTCCATCGCGGCCAGCGGCAACGACGGCAAGCGCGGCATCTCCTATCCGGCCGGGTACCTGCCGTCGGTGATGGCGGTGGGCGCGGTGGACATGCAGGGCGAGTACGCGCCCTTCTCGCAGTACGGCCAGGAGCTGTCCGTGGTGGGCCCGGGCGTGAACGTGCTGAGCGCCACGGTGCTGGGGGCGGCGTCGCTGTCCTCGGTGACCGCGCCGTCGCAGCCCATGACCTCGTCGCCGCTCACGTACACGGCGCAGGGCACGTACACGGGCAAGCTGGTCAACTGCGGCCTGGGCGCGGACCGCGCGGCGTGCGGCTCATCCGCCACCTGCGAGGGCTTCGTCGCCTACGTGGACCGCGGCGACCTGTTCTTCGAGGAGAAGGCGCGCAACGTCATCCAGGCCGGCGCGCGCGCGGTCATCATCGGCAACAACGTGGAGGATGACGGCGACGGCACCTTCACGCTGGGCTCCGCGAACGAGCACTGGGTGCCCACGGTGTCGGTGTCCATGGCGTCCGGGGCGGCCCTCAAGAAGCTGGTGGGCCAGGACGTGACGGTGTCCATCACCGGCCTGGACTACCAGCGCGAGTCCGGCACCTCCATGGCCACCCCGCACGTGTCGGGCGTCGCGGCGCTGGTGTTCAGCGCCCGTCCGGACCTGACCGCCGCGCACGTGCGCGCGGTGCTGGAGAAGACGGCGCTGGACGACAAGACGACGCCGGGCAAGGACGAGAAGTATGGCTATGGCCTGGTGCAGGCGGCCAAGGCCGTGGACCTGGCGCGCACGCTGCCCCAGGGCGGCGGTCCGCTCCCGCTGCCGTAGCGACCGCGTCCGCGTCCGCGTGTCACCGACGCCCTCGCGTCCCCTTTCGTGGGACCGGGGGCGTCTCCTTTTCCCGGGCAGGCGCCGCGTCGTGGGTTGGCGATGCGGGCGGGGGGGCGGGCGCCGGGCTTCCAGGGCGGTGGCTCTGGCGATGCGCGCACGCACCTTCCCGGAAGGGAGGCGCGCGGCGCATGAAGCGAGACACCTGGCTGGCAATGGGAATCGCGGGCGTGGCCTGCCTGCTGATGTGCGCCGGGGCGCAGTCCGGCGGCATGGAGGATGACGCGGCGTCCGAGGCGACTCCCGCTCCCGCGGCCGCGCAGCCGGCTTCTCCGCGGGCTCCAGCAACCCCAGCGGCTCCGGTGGCGACGCCCGCGCAGCAGTCAGGGACGGGCGGCTCCGGGGCGAACACGCCGGGCACGTCCGGCACGGCGCCCGCGCAGGGCACAGCCGGCACGGCGCCAACGCAGGGCACAGCCGGCACGGCGCCCGCGCAGGGCACGTCCAGCGCGGCGCCCGCGCAGGGCACGTCCGGCACGGCGCCCGCGCAGGTCCCCTCTCCACAGGATGCGAACCCAGGGGAGCGCCCCACCTCGGAGCCGAACAGCCCCCGCGCGGAGCCCAACCCGGAGGGGCGCACGACGCCTCCCAACCCGGATGCGAACGCGGGCACCGGAGGCACGGGCGCGGGGGCTCCCGCGGCCCCGCCTCCCTCCCCTGGCGCTCCGCAAGGCGTCGCGGTGGTGGATGCCATCTACCGGGGCACGGTGGAGTCGGTCTCTCCCAAGGAGGTTGTCATCGACAACGAGGGCACGCGCCTGCCCCTGGAGATCAGCACCCAGACACGCATCATCCGCGAGGGGGAGAACATCCGCGCGACGCAGCTCAAGGAGGGGGAGCGCGTGCGCGCCACCGTCAACCTGGTGGGCCGCAGCCACACGCGGGAGATCGCCGTGCTGACCGGCGCCGAGGCTCGCCGCGACGCCGAGACCCGGCGCCGGTGACGTCAGCCGCATGGCTCCGTCCGCGTCTCCCCGGCGGAGGTTTCCACGATGACGGTCTACGACCGATACCGAACCCTGTTGCACAAGCTCGCCCTCGTTCGCGCCCGCGCGCCAGGAGGGGACTCGCCCGAGGCGGACGCGCTGCTCGACGCGATGGACGAGGTCTGGGACGCGCTGTCCGACGGCGAGCGCGCCGCCATGGAGCGCGAACGCGCCCGGCTGGCCCTGGCGCTCGACTCGCGCGCCGTGTCCGCGTGAGGGGGCGCGTCACTCCCGCACGGAGCCCATGGGCGCGCCCGTGGGCCCCTGGGGAACCCGCGGCGGGTCGGGCCGGGACGGCGGCAGCCCCCGACGCTGGCGCTGGCGCCACACCGCCCGCGAGTAGTCCACCACCGACGCCAGCGACAGCAGCGCGACGAGCGCGACGAGCGGCCTCACCAGCGGCGGGTAGAGCAGCACGCACAGCAACACCGCGAGCTGCAACGCGGTGACGACCTTGCCCAGCATCCGAGCCTTGAGCTCGACGGCGCGCATGTCCGGCCGCAGCCTCGCGACGATGAAGCCGATGGCCGTGCCGAGGTCGCGCAGGAGCAGCAGCGTCAGCTCCACCGGGTCGATGAGGCCGTCCAGCAGACACACGATGAAGGCCGTCACCATGAAGGCGCGATCCGCCACCGGGTCGATGAGCGCCCCCAGCCGCGTGGCCAGCCCCCGGTGCCGGGCAATCCAGCCGTCCAGGAAGTCCGTCGCCGCCGCCAGCACCACCAGGAAGGCCCGCATGCGCAGGTCCGACACCGCGATGAACGCCGCTGCGAGCGGCAGTCGCGAGAGGGACAGCGTATTGAGCAGCACGAGGCTTGCCCGACGGTGCATGGCCTTCAAAAGGTAGTGCTCGGCCCCTGGCGCGCACCTGCCCGTCATGGCGAGCGTCCGGCGAAGAACTCCTCGGCGCCCTCGCGGAGCCGCGCCCGGCCATGGACCCTGGGACCCTCGTGTGGTGTCCCAGGTCCTGTCCGGGACGCTTGCCCGGCCTGCCTGCCCCTGGAGTCCGCCCCGTGAACGCGTTGGGACCCATCCGTGCCCTGCTGGCCCTGGCCACCCTGTCCGCCGTCGCGCTGCCCCTGGCGAGCTGCGAAGCGGCCGGCCGGGTGAAGGTCGCGCCTCGCGCCCCCTCGGCGGAGGAGCGGACGCGCTACCCGTGGCTCACCGCCTCCGCCCGGGTGCGCTCGCTGGAGGAGACCTTCGTCCCTCCCGAGGGCTACACGCGCGTGCCCCTGGAGGCGGGCTCCTTCGGCGCCTGGCTGCGCGGACTGCCCCTGCGCCCCGAGGGCACCCCCGTGCTCGACTTCCAGGGCCGGCCGGTGCTGGCGGCCTCCGACGCCCGGCTCGCGGCGGTGGCGGAGCTGGACGTGGGCGCCGCGAACCTCCAGCAGTGCGCGGACTCCATCCTGCGCCTGCACGCCGAGTGGCGCTGGGCGTCCGGCCACCCGGAGCGCATCGCGTACCGCTTCACCAGCGGCCACCTGGCGTCCTGGCCCCGGTACGCGGCCGGGGAGCGGGCGCGCGTCTCGGGCTCGAAGGTGACGTGGGTGCCGGGCAGCGCGGCGGCGGACAGCTCGCGGGCGGCCTTCCGGAACTACCTGGACCTGCTCTTCACCTACGCGGGCACCCTGTCGATTCAAGCGGAGGGCGCCCGTCCCACGCGGGAGCAGCTGCGCCCCGGGGACTTCTTCGTCCTGGGGGGCAGCCCCGGCCACACGGTGCTCGTGCTGGACGTGGCCACCAACGCGAAGGGCGAGCGGGTGGCGCTGGTGGGCCAGGGCTTCACCCCCGCGCAGGACTTCCACATCCTGAAGGGAAAGGACGGGCCCTGGTTTCCGCTGGAGGGAGAGGACCTGGCGACGCCCTTCTGGGCGCCCTTCCCCATGTCGTCCCTGCGCCGCCTGCCGTCACCCTGAGGGGACATGGAGCACCCTGGGAGTGCGGCCTCACGGGCGCTCTCCTGGCGTGTCCCCGGGCGGGCGAAGAGGCGGGCGATGAGAGGGCTTCCAGGGTTCTGCTGGAATCATGGTGGAGGAGGAGGCAGGTTGCGCTGCGGAGTGTTGTCCTGCAATCAACAGGGACGCACCGAAGCCGGGCCCGTCCTCCCCCGACGTGCCTGACAGCCTAAAGGGAAAAGGAGCCTGTTCCCCCGAGCCTCCACCATGTCCTCCGCCGCCGTGTCCCGGCCCACGTCCTCCCCCAGGGCCAGCATCCTCATCGTCGACGACACGCCCGGGCACATCCTGGCGTTGGAGGGCATCCTCGCGCCGCTGGGGCAGCGGTTGGTGCGAGCGGCCTCCGGACGCGAGGCCCTGCGGCGCGTGCTGGACGAGGACTTCGCCGCCGTCCTGATGGACATGAACCTGGGCGACATGACGGGCGTGGAGGTGCTGGGCCTCCTGCGTGAGCGCGAGCGCAACCGGCGCACGCCCGTGCTGCTGATGACCGCGGGCGACGGTGATGAGAAGGAGTGGCTGGCGGCGTACGCGCACGGCGCGGTGGACTACCTGCGCAAGCCGCTGCGGCCCGAGATCCTGCTGGCGAAGGTGTCGATGTTCGTGGAGCTGCACCTGGCGCACGAGGCCGTGCAGCGGCGCGAGGAGGCGCTGCGCGTGCGCGAGCGCGACGCCCTGGAGGCCGTCCACCGCGAGCGGCTGCACGCGTTCTTCATGCAGGCCCCGGTGGGCATCTCCATCACGCGCGGGCCGGACTTCGTCTTCGAGCTGGCGAACCCCTACTACGAGCTGCTGGTGGGACGGCGGGTGACGCCGGGCCAGGCGTTGCTGGAGGCGTTCCCGGAGCTGGCCGCGCAGCCGGAGGTGCTGGAGGTGCTGCGCGGGGTGGTGCGCACGAAGCAGCCCTTCGTGCGGCCGGAGTTCGAGGTGCGGCTGGAGCGCGACGGCCAGCTGGACTCCGTCTTCTTCAACGTCATCTACCACCCCATGGTGGAGCTGGACGGCACCGCGTCCGGCGTCATCACCCTGGCCGCCGACGTGACGGAGTTCGTGCGCGCGCGCCGGCACACGGAGGCGCTCACGCAGGACCTGCGGCGGCAGCAGGCCGCGCTGGCGGACAGCGAGCAGCGCCTGCGCCTGGCGCTGACGGCCACCCAGCTGGGCACCTTCGACATGGACGTGGTGACCCGCGGGCTCAAGTGGGACGCGCGCTGCAAGGCGCTCTTCGGCCTGCCGCCCGACGCGGAGCCGTCCTACGACCTGTTCCTCGCGGGCGTGCACCCGGAGGACCGGGACGCCGTGCAGCGCGCGGTGGCGCTCAGCTGGGACCCCGGCGGCAGGGGCGACTACGACGTGGCCTACCGCATCGTGGGGCTGAAGGACGGCGTGGAGCGCTGGGTGCGCGCCACGGGCCGCACGCACTTCCAGGACGGCAAGCCGGTGCGCTTCGTGGGCACCGTGCAGGACATCACCGCGCGCAAGCGCGCCGACGCGGAGCGGGCCCGGCTGATGGCGGGCGAGCTGCGCCGCACCGAGCAGCTCCGCGGCCTGTCGCGCGCGAGCCTGGCGCTCAACGCCGCCGGCAGCGTGCCGGCCATCCTGGAGCTGGTGACGCTCAAGGCGCGCAAGCTGATTGGCGCGAGCCAGTCCTTCGTGCAGGTGGCGGACGGCGGTGACACCCCGCCGCTCGCCGCGCTGTCGGCGGCGGGGCAGGAGCCGACCGCGCCGGGCGCCGCCCAGGTGCCGGTGGACGAGCGCGGCCTCTTCGCCCGGGTGTGCCGGGAGAACCGGCCGCTGCGCCTGACGCGCGAGGAGCTGCGCCGGCACGCGGCCTACACGGAGGCGCCCCCCGCGCCGCCGCCCGCGCTGCCCCTGAAGGGCTTCCTCGCGGTGCCGCTGGTGGGGCACGACGGCCGCAACCTGGGCCTGGTGCAGGTGTCCGACAAGGTGGAGGGCGACTTCGACGCGGAGGACGAGGCGGTCGCCGTGCAGCTGGCGCAGATGGCCAGCGTGGCGCTGGAGAACGCGCGCCTGTACGAGACGGCGCAGGCGGAGCGGCGCAACCTGTTCGCGGTGCTCAAGCAGCTGCCCGCCGCCATCACCGTGCTGCGCGGGCCGGACCTGGTCTTCGAGATGGCCAACGACCTGCGCCTGAAGCTCACCGGCTCGCGGCCGCTCCTGGGGCTGCCCGTGCGCCAGGCGCTGCCGGAGCTGAAGGACCAGGAGCAGCTTGTCCAACTGGAGCGGGTCTACCGCACCGGCGAGATCTACCATGGCCACGAGGTGCCCATGCTCCTGGGCCGCGACGTGGGGCAGGCGGCGCCCGAGGGCTACTTCAACCTCACCTTCCAGCCGCTGCGCAACGCGGAGGGCAAGGTGGACGGCGTCGTCGCCGTGTCCTGGGAGGTGACGGAGCAGGTCCTCGCGCGCCGGCGCATCGAGGCGCTGGCCGCGGAGCTGAAGGATCGCGAGCAGCAGTTCCGCACGCTGGCGGACTCCATCCCGCAGCTGGCGTGGATGGCGGAGCCGGACGGGCGCCTCTTCTGGTTCAACCAGCGCTGGTACGACTACACCGGGACGTCGCCCTCGCAGGTGGACCAGAAGGACTGGAACGAGCTGCTCGACCCGGAGGACGCCGGGCGCGTGCTGGAGCACTTCAGCGCGGCCCTGCGCGAGGGGAAGCTGTGGGAGGACCAGTTCCGCCTGCGCCGCGCGGACGGCAGCTACCGCTGGTTCCTGTCGCGCGCCATGCCCGTGCGGGACGGCGAGGGGCGGATCGCGCGCTGGTTCGGCACCAACACGGACATCGACGACGAGCGCCGCACGCTGGAGAGCCTCAAGCGGGCGGAGGAGGAGATCCGCCACCTCAACACCGGCCTGGAGAAGCGCGTGCGCGAGCGCACCGCCCAGTTGCAGGAGGCGAACAAGGAGCTGGAGTCCTTCAGCTACTCCGTGTCACACGACCTGCGCGCGCCCCTGCGCCACATCACCGGCTTCGCGCAGCTCCTGGAGCGGCGAGCGGGGGCGAGGCTGGACGACGTGTCGCGCGGCTACCTCTCCACCATCGCGGGCGCGGCGAAGCAGGGCGGCACGCTGGTGGACGACCTGCTGGCGTTCAGCCGCATGGGCCGGGCGGAGCTGCGCCAGTCGCGGGTGGACCTGCGCCAGCTGGTGGAGGAGGCCCGCCACGACCTGATGCCGGAGGCGGCCGAGCGGAAGGTCGAGTGGCGGGTGGGAGAACTGCCCACGGTGGAGGGTGACGCCGCGCTCCTGCGGCAGGTCATCCACAACCTGCTGGCGAACGCGCTGAAGTATACCCGCCCCAAGCCGGAGGCCCTCATCGAGGTGGGGGCCCGCGAGACGGAGAGCGAGGTCGCGGTGTGGGTGCGCGACAACGGCGTGGGCTTCGAGATGCAGTACGTGGACAAGCTGTTCGGCGTCTTCCAGCGCCTGCACACGGCCGAGGAGTTCGAGGGCACCGGCATCGGGCTCGCGAACGTGCGGCGCATCGTGTCGCGCCATGGGGGACGGACCTGGGCGGAGGGCGCCGTGGGGCAGGGCGCGACCTTCACCTTCACCCTGCCCCGCGCTTCTCCGCTGGAGAAGAAAGTCGAGACGCACGCGTGATCGAGCTCAAGCGAATCCTGCTGGTGGAAGACAGCGCCAACGACGTGGCGCTCACGCTGGCGGCGCTGGAAGAGGTGCACCTGGCCAACGAGGTGGTGGTGGTGCGCGACGGGCAGCAGGCGCTGGACTACCTCTTCCGCCAGGGGGAGTTCGCGGACCGGCGCGACGGCCACCCGGCGGTGGTGCTGCTGGACCTGAAGCTGCCGAAGGTGGACGGGCTGGAGGTGCTGGAGAAGGTGAAGGGCGCTCCGGAGCTGAAGGCGGTGCCGGTGGTGATGCTCACCTCGTCGCGCGAGGAGCGGGACCTGGCGCGCAGCTACGGCCTGGGGGTGAACGCCTACGTGGTGAAGCCGGTGGCCTTCCCGGACTTCGTGTCCGCGCTGCGCGAGCTGGGGCTGTTCTGGGCGGTGGTGAACCAGCCGCCGCCGGGTTCCTCGGGCGCGTTCGGAGCCCCGAAGTGAGCGGACGCGGCGGAGCCGCGCCGGACCTGACGCCCCTGCCGTCGACGGAGCGGCCCCTGTCCATCCTCTTGCTGGAGGACAGCCCGCTGGACGCGCAGCTGGTGGCCGCGCAGTTGGAGGAGGGCGGGTTGCCCTCGACGCTGGAGTGCGTGCAGGGGCGGGCGGCCTTCGTCGCGGCGTTGGAGAAGGGGCGGTTCGACCTCATCCTGTCCGACTACAACGTGCCGGGCTTCGACGGGATGAGCGCGCTGGAGGCGGCGCAGGCCGTGTGTCCGGACACGCCGTTCCTCTTCGTGTCCGGCGCGCTGGGCGAGGACCGCGCCATCGAGCTGCTCAAGCGCGGCGCCACGGACTACGTGCTGAAGGACCGGCTGGAGCGGCTGGGCCCCAGCGTGCGGCGGGCGCTGCGCGAGGCGGAAGAGGTGCGGCTGCGCAAGCGCACGGAGGAGGCGCTGCGCCGCTCCGAGGAGCGCTACCAGCTGGTGGCGCACGCGAGCTTCGACGCCATCTGGGACCTGGACCTCCAGACGGACGCGATGCACTGGATTGGCGACGCGACGGAGGAGGTCTTCGGCTTCCCCCTGGAAGAGGTGGGCTCGGACGGAGGGTGGTGGCGCCGGCACATCCACGGCGAGGACCGCGAGCGGGTGCTGGCGGGCCTGCGGCGCGTGTTCGACTCGGACGAGGACCGGTGGCAGGACGAGTACCGCGTGCTGCGCAAGGACGGGGGGTACGCGTACGTGGCGGCGCAGGGCTCCATCTTGCGGGGGGTGAGCGGGAAGGCGCGGCGCATCGTGGGCGCCATGCGCGACATCACGGAGTCGCGGCGCGTGGAGGAGGAGCGGCAGCGGCTGGTGCACGAGGCCCAGGCGCGGGTGGAGTTCGAGCAGCAGCTCATTGGCATCGTGAGCCACGACCTGCGCAACCCGCTGGGCGCCATCCTCACCGGCGCGTCGCTGATGCTGCGGCGCGACGACATCGAGCCGTGGCACGCGAAGGCGGCGGCGCGCATCCTGTCCGCGGCGGAGCGGGCCACGCGGATGATCCGCGACCTGCTGGACTTCACGCAGGCGCGCATGGGCGGCGGCATCCCGGTGCGGCCGGCGCCGTGCGACTTCCACGCGCTCATGTTGCAGGTGGTGGAGGAGGCGCGCACGGCGCACCCGGAGCGCACCCTCCACCTGGAGCAGGTGGGGGACGGGAAGGGGGCGTGGGACTCGGACCGGATGGCGCAGGTGCTGTCCAACATCCTGGGCAACGCGCTGAAGTACAGCCCGGAGGAGACGCCGGTGCGCGTGGAGAGCCGGGGGGAGCCGGGCGCGGTCGTGGTGAGCGTGCGCAACGGGGGTGACCCGATTCCCCCGGAGATGCTGCCGCGCATCTTCGAGCCGCTCCAGCGCGGGACGATGTCGGGGCGCTCCGAGCGCAGCATCGGGCTGGGGCTCTACATCGTGCGGCAGCTGGTGCTGGCGCACGGCGGGACGGTGGAGGCGCGCTCCTCCGCGGCGGAGGGCACGGTGTTCACCGTGCGCCTGCCGCGGGTTCCGCCGAGGGAGCCGGCCGCGCCGGCGTCGGAGTAGGGCGCGTCAGGGCAGGTCGGTTCCTCCGAGGAACAGCACGTCGTTGCAGCGCCGGAGGCGCGCCCAGGCGCGGAGGCCGCCGCGCCAGAGGCCGTACTTCTGGAGGGACTGGAGCCCGTACAGCGAGCACGTGGGGGTGTAGATGCACCGCCGCTTCCATCGGTGGGGCACCGCGTGGCGGTACAGCAGGATGAGCCTGCCCGGGGGACAGACAAGAGGGAAGGGGGGCGGAGCCGCGTGGCTCCGCCATGGCGCCTCCGCCGGATAGAATGCGGGGCTGGCCTCATCGTGGAAGGTGGACGCATGTCGAAGCCGCTGGAAGTCGTGAACGCCGTGCTGACCGCGGGCTTCGAGGGCCTGGGGCCGCTGTGCAGCGCGACGGGGTTGGCGGACGAGTACCTGCGCGACACGCGCTATGTGGACCACGAGGCGCGCATCGACTCGCTCATCCACTGGGAGACGGGGAAGCTGTTCACCACGGGCTTCCTGTCCGGGCTGGGCGGCCTGCTCACGCTGCCGGTGTCGCTGCCCGCGGGCCTGGGCGTGTCGTGGGCGGTGCAGGCGCGGCTGGTGGGCGCCATCGCGCGCATCCACGGGCACGACGTGGAGGAGGACCGCGTGCGGACCCTCACGCTGCTGGCCATCGTGGGGGACATCGGCAAGGAGGTGGTGAAGCAGGCCGGCATCGAGCTCAGCCAGCAGCTGGGCTTGCGCGCGCTGGAGGCCGTGCCGAAGCACACGCTGGGCAGCATCAACCGCGCGGTGGGCTTCCGGCTGGTGAGCAAGGCGTCGCAGCAGGGCGTCGTGAACCTGTCCAAGGTGGTGCCGCTGGCCGGTGGGCTGGTGGGCGGCGCGGTGGATGCGCTCGCGTGCCGCGCGGTGGGCGCCACGGCCCGGCGCCTGTTCGCGCCGGGGCCGGTGGGGCTCGTGCCGGGCATGTCGCCTGGATGACCGGGGATGGGGCTTGTCGTTGACGGTGGGCCCGCGCGCTGGAGTCATCCGGGCGCATGGGCCGTCTCCTCGTCCTCTTCTTCGCGCTGGGCCTCGGGGTGGGGGGCTGCCGGCGCTCGTCCGACGAGGCGGGCGCCGGGGGCCGCACGCGCATCGTCTTCAAGTTCCAGCCGCTGTGGGGCGACCCGAAGCCGTTCCGTGAGCTGCTGGCGCAGTATGAGCGCGCCAACCCGGACGTGGAGCTGGTGACGGAGGCGCTGCCGAACGCGTCGGACCTGGCGCACCAGTTCTTCCTCACGGCGTTGCAGGGCGGGGCCACGGACTTCGACGTGCTGGTGGCGGACGTGGTCTGGGTGCCGGAGTTCGCTCGCGCGGGCTGGGTGGCGGACCTGTCCGAGGACTTCCCTCCCGAGCGCCTGCGCGAGGAGTTCCTGCCCGGGCCGGTGGACGCCGTCGTGATGAATGGCCGCACGTACGCGGTGCCCTGGTACGTGGACGTGGGCATCCTCTACTACCGCACGGACCTGGTGCCTCGCGCGCCGCGCACCTACGAGGAGCTGCGGCGCTTCACCCGCGACGCGATGGCGAAGGCGCCCGGCATCCAGGGCTACGTGTGGCAGGGGCGGCAGTACGAGGGGCTGACCTGCAACGTGTACGAGGCCATCTGGGGCCATGGCGGCCTGTCGCTGGGGCAGGACGGCCGCGTGCTCCTGGAGACGGAGCCCGCGCGCGAGGCGCTGGCGTACCTGCGCGGGCTCATCGCGGACGGCGTGTCTCCTTCCACGGTCACGGGCTTCGGCGAGGAGGAGGCGCGGCGCGTGTTCCAGGAGGGCCGGGCGGTGTTCATGCGCAACTGGCCCTATGCGTGGCGCGAGGCGCAGGCGGAGGGCTCCCCCATCCGGGGCAAGGTGGGCATCGCGCCGCTGCCGACGGAGGATGGACAGCCGGGGTGGGGGACGCTGGGCGGGTGGCAGCTGGCGGTGAACGCGCACGTGTCACCCGCGCGGCGCAAGGCGGCGGCGCGGCTCATCGCGCACCTGACGTCGCCGGAGGCGAACCGCGTGCTGGCGCTGCACTACGCGCGCAACCCGCCGAGGCTGGCGCTGTACGACGACCCGGAGCTGCGCGCGGCGGAGCCGTTCATCGCGAGCTTGAAGGAGGCGCTGACGCGGGCGAGGCCTCGGCCGGTGACGCCGTACTACCTGCTCATCGCGGACGTGTTGCAGAGCGAGTTCTCCGCCGCCGTGGCGGGCCTGCGCACGCCGGAGGTGGCGCTCACGCGCGCGCAGAAGCAGGTGGATCACCTGACGGGTGAGCAGCCTCGCGAGGAGGACGAGTGAGGGGCGCGGGGTCGCAGGCGAGGGAGCGGCGGCAGGCGTACCTGCTGGTGGCGCCGGCCGTGGTCGTGCTGGCGGTGGTGGCGCTGTACCCGGTGCTGGCGGCGGTGTGGCTGAGCCTGCACCGCTTCATCCTGGTGTTCGGCGAGCGGCGCTTCACGGGGCTGGAGAACTACGCCTACCTGATGGGGGACGCGCGCTTCTGGTCCGCGCTGGGGAACACGGCGTACTTCACGGCGGTGGCGGTGGCGGTGGAGCTGCTGCTCGCGGTGCCGCTGGCGCTGCTGCTCAACCGCGCGTTCCCGGGACGGGGGCTGCTGCGCGCGTCGGTGCTGGTGCCGTGGGCGATTCCCACGGTGGTGAGCGCGCGGCTGTGGGCGTGGATGTTCAACCCGGACTACGGCCTCATCAACCGGCTGCTGGGCGGGGCGGACATCAACTGGCTGGGCGCCCCGGGGTATGCGTTGCACGCGGCCATCCTGGTGGACGTGTGGAAGACCACGCCGTTCGTCGCGCTGCTGGTGCTGGCGGGGTTGCAGGGCATTCCGGAGGACCTCTACAAGGCGGCGCGCGTGGACGGTGCGTCCGAGTGGCGGCAGTTCCGGTCCATCACGTTGCCCCTGCTCAAGCCCGCGCTGCTGCTGGCGGTGCTGTTCCGGTCGCTGGACGCATTCCGCGTGTTCGACGCCATCTATGTGCTGACGGAGGGCGGGCCGGCGAACACGACGGAGACGCTGAGCATCTACGCGTACAAGACGCTGATGCGCTCCGGGGACTTCGGATACGGCAGCACGCTGTCGGTGGCGACGTTCCTGGGCGTGGTGCTGCTGGCGGTGGTGTGGCTGCGCTGGCTGGGGCGCGAGGAGGGGCGGCGATGAAGCGGCCGGGGCTGGGCACGGCGCTGGCCGCGGTGGCGTTCCTTACGTTCTTCCTGGGGCCGTTCCTGTGGCAGGCCCTGACGAGCCTGTGGCCGGACGGCGAGCTGACCCGGCCCTGGCCCTCGCACCTGACGGGGGCGAGCTACCAGAGCGTGTTGTTCGGGCGGCCGTTCCTGTGGGCGGTGTTGAACTCGCTGGTGGTGGCGACGCTGACGACGGTGTTCTGCCTCACGGTGGGGGCGTCCGCGGCGTTCGCGCTGGCGAAGCTGGAGTTCCGCGGGCGGGGGCTGCTGCTGTCCGCGGCGCTGGGCGTGTCGATGTTCCCGCCCATCGCGACGGTGAGCCCGCTGTACCTCATCCTCAACGCGGTGGGGCTGCGGGACAGCCTGGTGGGGCTGGCGTTGCCGTACACGACGTTCGCGCTGCCGCTGACGTTGTGGGTGCTGACGTCGTTCTTCCGCCAGCTGCCGGACGAGCTGTACCGGGCGGCGCGGGTGGACGGGTGCACGCCCATTGGCGCGTTCCGCCGGGTGCTGTTGCCCCTGGCGGCGCCGGGCCTGGCGACGACGGCCATCCTGGTCTTCATCTTCGCGTGGAACGAGTTCCTCTACGCGCTGACGTTCCTGTCCACGCCGGAGAAGCGCACGGTGCCGGTGGCCATCAGCCTCTTCGCCAGCGAGTACAAGGAACCGTGGGGAGAGATCGCCGCCGCGTCGGTGGTGGCCACGCTGCCGCTGGTGGTGCTCACGGTGCTGTTCCAGCGGCGCATCGTGTCCGGGCTCACGGCCGGGGCGGTGAAGGAGTAGGCGCGGGCCGCCGCTGCTCGCGCGCCCGGCTCGGGGTCATGGTCTCCAGGGGCCTCCTCCGTCGCGGAGGAGCCTTCCCGCCCGGTGGCCGGCGGCTACCGGCCCGCCGCTTCGACCTCCGCCCAGAGGCGCTTGCCTTCGAGCGCCGTGTCGAGCGGCGCCCTGCGCTCCGCGACGCGCAGGAGCACCGCGGCCAGTTGCTCCAGGTGCATGGGCCGCAGGTTGTGCAGCAGCGGCAGCTTGCCCAGCGTGTGCAGGATGCCGGGCGGCGCGTGGTATTCGCCCTCCAGCGCGGGCGGACGCACCATCGTGTACGGGATGCCGCTCTCCCGGACGATGCGCTCCGCTTCCGCCTTGGCCTTCAGGTACGCGCCCACCGGGCTTCCCGCGCCCACCGATGTGAGCAGCACGAAGTGGTCCACCCCCGCCACCTTCGCCGCGTCCACCAGCTGGCGCGTGGTGCCGATGTCGCTCGTCTCGTAGGTGTCCCCGGCCGCGAAGCGCTTGCGCATCGTGCCGATGAGCTGGAGCACCGTCGTGCTGCCCTTCATCGCCTCCGCCAGCGCGGGGGCGTCCGCCAGCTCCAGCACCGCCTTCCCGGGCCAGGTGCTCGCGGGCTCCGTGTCCGCGCTCTTGGGCCGGACGTGCGGCGTCACGGACACGCCCCGCGCCAGGGCCTGCCGCATCAACGTGCGACCCGTGGCGCCCGTGGCGCCCGCGACGAAGAGATGACGAGGAGCTGCGCTGCTCATGGCGATGCCTCCCGGGCCAGCGTTCGCGGCCCCTGGAGCGCCTCTTGAGCACAGCGCCTCCGGCCTGCCCACTGTTTCTGGAGGCGGGGCGGGAAAGCAGACACGCCGGTCTCGGCGCTGGACCTCTCCTCGAGGTGGATGGAGGCGCGGGCCCGGGCCGACTTCTTCACCCCTCACGCCGCATGCGGCGCCCTGGCGCCGATGCGAAACCCGCCCTGCGCGACCCCACCTGCCCCGTGAGCTGGAATGGGAGGGACGACGCCTTCGTGATGCACGCGGACGGACCTCCCGCGAGCACCCTCGCCCCCATGTTCCCCCTCACCCTCGCCCGCCCTTGCCCACGCCCGTTGCCCGCGCCTCCTGACCTTCAGGGGTAGGCACCGCCGGGGGGCATGTCACCCGTGAGCACGAGGCGAGTGTTCTCTGTCCACGGAGTGGATGTGCGCGCAGGGTGGTGAGGTAGGTCTCGCGGAGGATTCGCGTCCATGTCGATCTCCCGCGACGTGGGCCGTCTTTTTCGACGAAACCCGTGGAGTCCCCCGAGAGGTCCCTCGCATGTCCCGCTACCTGATGCTGCTGCACGAGAACCCCGCCGCCTTCGCCGCCATGTCCCCCGCCGAACTCCAGGCCATCCTGGAGGAGTACGCCCGGTGGAGCGACGCGCTCCTCCAGGAGGGCCGGCTGCTCCAGGGCGAGAAGCTGCGCGACGACGGCGGCCGGCGCCTGAAGCAGCAGGGCGGACAGGTGCTCGTGTCGGACGGGCCGTACGCGGAGGTGAAGGACGTGGTGGGGGGCTTCTTCATCCTGTCGGCCGAGTCGTATGACGCCGCCGTGGCCCTGGCGCGGACGTGTCCACACCTGCGCTACGGCGAAGTCGAGCTTCGCGCCATCGAAGAGGTCTGACGGCGTGTCCTCCGTGGAGCAGGCGCTGGAGCTGGCCTTCCGCCGGTGGTCCGCGGGGCTCGTCGCGGCCCTGGTCCGGCGCGTGGGGCTGGGGCGGCTGGACCTGGCGGAGGACGCGGTGCAGTTCGCCATGCTCCAGGGGGCGCGGACGTGGAGCTTCCACGGCATTCCGGAGCAGCCGCGCGCGTGGCTGCTGCGCGTGGCGCTGAACCGGCTGACGGACCTCCTGCGGCAGCGCGCGCCGGAGGTGCCGGAGGGGGACTCGGCGCCCGAAGAGGACGCCGGGCCTCCGGAGGAGGCGCCCACGCGCTTCGCGGCGGAGCTTCCGGACGATGCGCTGCGGTTGCTCTTCGCGTGCTGCCATCCGGCGCTCTCGCGCGAGATGCAGGTGACGCTCACGTTGAAGGTGGCGTGTGGCTTCTCCGTGCGCGAGGTCGCCGCCGCGCTGCTCGCGGACGAGCCCACCGTGGCGCAGCGGTGGGTGCGGGCGAAGCGGACGCTGCGCGCCTGCCGCGCCACGCTGGAGGTGCCTGCTCCGGAGGCGCTGCCGGAGCGGGTGGGCTCGGTGCACGCCGTGCTCTACCTGCTCTTCAACGAAGGCTATGAAGCCTCCGAGGGCCATGACCTGTCCCGCGCGGAGCTGTGTGGAGAGGCGCTCCGTCTGGTGGAGGTGTTGCTGTCGCATCCGGGGACCGCGACGCCGGAGGGGCACGCGCTGGCGGCGCTGTTCTGCTTCCGGATCGCGCGGCTGCCAGGGCGCGTGGATGCCCGGGGCGCGTTCGTGCCGCAGGAGGCGCGGGAGGGGACGGAGGCGTCACCGCCCTGGATGGCGCGAGGGCTGCGGCACCTGCGCGCTTCCATGGGGACGGTGCTGACGCCGCTGCACCTGGAGGCGGAGATCGCCCTCGTGCACGCGAAGGCGTCCGTGCCGGGGCCGGAGGACAGTGCCCGGTTGCTGCGGCTGTACGACGCGCTGCTCTCGCTCAAGCCGTCGCCCATCGTCGCGCTGGGCCGGGTGGTGGCGCTGGGACGGGTGCGCGGACCGGCCGAGGCGCTGGAGGCGTTGGGCCCCTTGCGAGCGGAGGCGGTGCTGCGGCGCTATCCGTACCGCTTCGCCGTGGAGGGCATGTTGCTGGAGCAGCTGGGCGAGCGGAGTCGGGCGGCGGATTGCTTCCGTCAGGCCGCGGCGCTGGCCCGGACGCCGCCGCAGCGGGAGTACCTGCTCGGGCGGGCCCGGGCCTGCGAGTAGGGGGCGCGTGCTACCGTCACTCCCGTCGAGACAT
This sequence comes from Corallococcus sp. RDP092CA, assembly GCF_041903675.1. Taxonomy (NCBI): domain Bacteria; kingdom Pseudomonadati; phylum Myxococcota; class Myxococcia; order Myxococcales; family Myxococcaceae; genus Corallococcus; species Corallococcus sp. RDP092CA. The sequence continues at coordinate 27,523 of NZ_JAYESI010000036.1, forward strand.
GGGGAGCGGACATGGCGCTGAGCACGTCGGCGGAGTTCAAGTCGGACCTGGGCATGGAGCCCCGTCAGCTGTTGCCCATCGTGTCCCGGTTGGATGACTTCGTCCGGCCGTTCTGCGCCGCGCTCGATGCGTTCCATGCGGACTGGAGCGGCTGGGGTGGCAAGGCCACGTACTACTTCACGGGCAAGCAGGCGTGGGTGGACGCGCGCCTGAGGGCGCTCGATACGGCGGAGCACCTGCTGTACCGGCTGTTCGACCTGGAGCGTGAGCGGCTCACGAGCTCCAGGGCGTCGCGCCGGCTGTTGATGCGGCTCCTGGTGGAGATCCAGGAGAAGCACATCGAGCTGGTGGACTATGTCCACACGAAGAACCTGCTGCTCTTCACGCCGGACCGCGCGACGCTGGGGACCGCGGCCCGCGCGCAGTTGGACGCGGACTGGGATGCGCTGCGCAACGGTACGGGCGCGGTGGCGCTGCCCGCCGACCCCCGGTTCGCGCGTGGCAACCGCGAGGTGCGCGCCATCCACGCCCGGCTGCTGTCTCGGCCGCATGGCCGGGAGTTGATGCGGTGGATCCTCGCCTCCACCGCCGAGGATCCGGTGTGGCCGGTGACGCTGGTGCTGACGCAGGCGTTCACGCCGTCCGCCCGGTTCCGCCAGCAGGTGGCGGTCAACCGCCAGCGCGTGACGGAGATGACCGACCAGTTGCGTCCCCTGGAGGAGGAATACGAGGCGGTGGGCGGGCAGCTGTCCCAGATGGAGGGCGAAGCCCGGCGCGGAAACGAGCCGTGGGGCGAGCTGCGCGAGCGGCTGAAGGTCTCGTCGAAGCCCTACGCCGACCTGTCTACGAGGCAGGACGAGCTGGGCCGTCGCATCGACCACATCAAGGACGAGCTCCCCAAGTACGAGGAGGACGGTCACGGCGAGGACTACATGCTGACCGAGCCCGCGCCCGGCATCGCGGGGAAGGCCAGTGGCCGGGGCTCCAGGCTGAGCATGCGCTCCGGGCTGCGCGACAGCACGCAGCGCAACTACTCCGGCGAGCAGTACCCCATCCCCGCGCCGGCCTTCATCGTGTACGGGCACGAGCTGATCCACATCCTCCAGCACCGCTATCCGACGCGGATGATCCTGGACCCCCTGGTCTATCCGCACGGGCACGCGAAGCACGCCTACAGCAACACCTCCGAGCACGAGACCATCCGCGCGCTGCGCAAGCGCCGCACGGCGGAGCACCTGCCGTTCTTCGAGAACCAGCTCCGCGAGGAGCACCAGCTCCCGAGGCGCAAGCACCACAACGGCACCACCGCGTTCGACCTGGGCGAGACGGATTGAGGCGTCCGCGATGTCCGGCTCCCAGGAGCAGTGGAGGGACCTGGGGCAGCGGGGATGGCCGCTGCTCGTGGCGTGCTTGTGCTGGCCGCTCCTCCCTGTCGTGGGATGGGCATTGTAGGGGCGTCCAGGAGGGGAGGCCTTCGGGCTGGGGGCGATGCTTTTCGTCGTTTCGGGCTTCGCTGTCTCGTCACACGAAAGTGCCTGCACCGCGGCCTTCCGAGATGGGCCTGAGCCGCAGATGCGAGTGACGCGAAGTGGGGCGGGGTTGCTGATGGTGCTGCTGGTGACGGGCTGTGGTTCCGCACCACGAACTCGAAGCCTGGGCTACACGCCGCGCGAGGCGCATGGGCGAGGAGAGGCCTCGGAGTCGCGGCAGCGATTGTCGCGCCGTCAGGGCGCACGCGCGGAGGTTGCTGTTGGGGGTGATGCACGAAGCGCCACCCAGACGCGTCAAGCCGTGCTCACTGGCATCGCCGAGGTGAAGTCTTCCCTGGGCGGTGTCGAAGCCGCGCTCTCGCAGCTGGAGTCCCGTCCTCCGGCCCTCGTGGGACGGAGCCTCCATGGTGTCTTCACCCGCTACCTCGACCATGGCTCCAGTCAGCTGAGGTGGATGCGTGGCGCGCTCGGGAGCGCCACCGCGCTGACACGGGCGGCTTCGGAGGTGGGGGAGCCGGACATGGAGCTGGGGCTCCTGCGCATGACGGGGCCGAAGCTCCAGGCGGCCCTGTTCGGCACGCTCCTCCTGGCCACCTGGGTGGACTTCCTCCACCTCGCGGATGCCAGGCTCCGCGATTGTCCCATGTGCAGCGTGGAGAAGCTCTTCGTCGACCTGCATCGCGTGCAGGGAATGATGGAGCCCACGCTCGCGGGCCTTGCTGCGCAGGACCTGGAGCGGGTGGAGGCGGCGGCGGTTGAGATGCCCGGGTTGGTGGGGAAACTGACCCGTGAATTCGCCGCGCTCCATCGAGAGACGCTCTCGACCATGAAGCTCGGCGGGCAGGTCATCGTGGCGGTACAGGCGATGGAGACGCTCGCCATGATCTCCACGCTGAAGGTGTCGCTACCGCGATTGCCCCCCGCGGCGCCCGCGACGCTCGGCGTGGGTTTCGTGATGGGCTCGGGCGGAGTCCTGATGGGCTCCCGGCTGGTGGTCTCCGCCGAGTGGGTGGAGATGATGCGAAGGCTGGTGCGCGCGGGTGTCCTCTCCGTTCCCGCCGTCGGCTCCGCCGTGCTCATCCACGGTGGACAGGTGCTGATGGCGCAGGCGCCCGAGGACCTGCCCAAGGGTGTGCGCGATGCGCTGGGGGACAGCCCCGAGGTCCGGGCGATGCACGAAACCGGCAGAGCCGGGGCGGGCATGTCCGACGCGCCGAAGCACCACGTGTTGCCACAAGAGCACCGCGAGTGGTTCGAGCAGCGCGGCTTCACGGGCGACATGGACATCGACCAGTTCTGTGTCCAGTTGGAGCAGGCCCACCACGAGGCCATTCACGGCGGGGGAAACTGGAAGCTGGGACGCACATGGCCCGGCGAGTGGAACAGGATGATCATGGAAGCATTGCGTGAGACTGAAATCGAAGTGGGACGCACGCTGACGCGGAATGAGATCCTGAGCATTATCGCGGCTCGCATGAAGCGCTACGACATCCCCATGAGATTCATTCAATCGGGACCGCGATGACCGACGGACGTTCTTGGCAGGGCAATTGGAAGGCCCGCCTCTATGAGCGTGTGCGCGAACGCGGCTTCAGTTCGCTGACCGCCTTTGCCGAGGCGCGCCCCGCCATTCCTCTGAACCAACTTGCCGAGGAACTGGGAAGGGATGACATCGCCGGGGTGCAGGTGCTGGGGGGCTTGTATGCCGAGGCGGAGCAGCGCAAACAGGTCACGCGTTTTGTGCGTGACGTGCTCGTGCGTGAGTTGTCCGAGAGCCTCCCCAATGGCTGGCCGGCTGTCATGGACGACGAGTCTCGGTTCCAGGTCGCCAAGGCGCTTGGTTGCTGGACTGCCGATACGCCTGACTCTCACAAGGAGCGGGTCAGACAGGCCAGGGCGGTTCTTCGCGGGAATCCACCACCGCCCGGCTGGCGCCCGCTCGGCCCCGATGACGAACTGCTTCGCGCGCTCTTGCCTGACGAGGAAGCCTGACCAGTCCAGCGAGCCGCGCGGGAGCCGCTATGTGTCCCTCCAACGTGGATTGAAGGGACACACCAGGGAGCAGAAGGGGACGACGCGGTTGGGATGAAGGCGATAGAGGGTAACGGCGCGTCCTGCACGGGGTTCCTATCGCTTCATCCCCTCGTATCCCCCGGCGGCGTGGCCACCACCTCCCGGCCCAGCTCCAGCAGCGTGGCGCTCTCCGACGGATCCGGCCGCTTGTCCCGCAGCGTGACGAACTCCTCCGCCGCCGTGGGGTGGATGCCCACCGTGGCGTCCAACTGCTTCTTCGTCACGCCGCACTTCAGCGCCACCGCCAGCCCCTGGATGATCTCCGGCGCGTCCGCGCCCACCATGTGGAAGCCCAGCACCCGCTCCGTGCCCCGCTCCACCACCACCTTCATCATCGACCGCTCGTCCCGGCCCGTCAGCGTGTGCTTCATGGGCCGGAAGCTGGAGACGTAGACGTCCACCTTGCCATGGCGCTCGATGGCCTCCCGCTCCGTGAGCCCCACCGTGCCCACCGGCGGCTGGCTGAAGACCGCGGACGGGACGTTCTCGTGGTCCATCGTCACCGGGTTGTTCCGGTAGAGCGTCTCCACCATCGCCCTCCCCTCCGCGATGGCCACCGGCGTGAGGTTGAGCCGGTCCGTCACGTCCCCCACCGCGTAGATGCTCTCCACCGACGAGCGCGACTGCGCGTCCACCACCACCGCGCCGCGCTCGTTCAGCTTCACGCCCGCCTCCTCCAACCCCAGGCCCTGCGTGTTGGGCACGCGGCCGGTGGAGTACAGCACCGCGTCCACCTCCACCGTGTCGCCCATGCGCGTCAGCAGGCTGAGCGTGCCGTCCGCGCGCCTCTCGATGTCCTGGACGAACGTCTCCGGGCGGATGTCCACGCCCTTCTTGCGCATCTCCTGCGTCAGCGCCGCGCGGATGTCGTTGTCGAAGCCGCGCAGCACCGTGTCGCCGCGAATCAGCATCGTCACCTTCACGCCCAGCGCCGCGAAGATGCCCGCGAACTCCACGCCGATGTAGCCGCCCCCCACCACCGCCACCCGGCGCGGCAGCGCGGGCAGCTCCAGCGCCTGCTCCGACGTGAGCGCGTGCTCGATGCCCGGCACCTCCGGCAGGTAGGGCCGCCCGCCCGTGGCCACCAGGATGCGCTCCGCCGTGTAGCGCTTGCCCGCGACCTCCACCGTGTGCGCGTCCACCACCCGGCCCCGGCCCTCCACCAGCGTCACGCCCGCGTCGCGCAACAGCCGCCCGTAGATGCCCGTCAGCCGGTCCAGCTCCTTCGCCTTCACCGCCTGGAGCTTCTTCCAGTCCAGCGCGGGGCTGCTCACCGTCCAGCCGTAGCCCGCCGCGTCCTCCAGGTCGTAGCGGTAGTGCGCCGCGTACACGAGCAGCTTCTTGGGCACGCACCCTCGCAGCACGCAGGTGCCGCCCACGCGCCCCTCCTCGCAGATGGCCACCTTCGCCCCGGAGGCCCCCGCGCGCCGGCTGGCCGCCACGCCGCCCGATCCCGCGCCCAGTGTGAACAAGTCGAAGTCGTAGCCCGCCATCGGTGTCCTCCCTGCTTCAAGAAATGGGGGTTCAGCGCCCCAACGGGAAGGAACCCTGCCGGGCCCTGCCCGCCGGGCTGCTCCCCGGGGTCCAGAGCGCCTCCCGCTCCGCCTGCCCCGGTTGCATTCAATCCCCCTCTCGCACGGGAAGGGGGGATATCCTTGCTGGCAGGGCGGCTCCCCCTCATGTCTCACCCCCCCTCCTGCCAGACTTCCCCCCGGACGGGTGCTCCGGACGCCGACACGTCTCCGGGCATGGATCCGGAGGTGGTGGGCCGTCGCTACCGCATCCTCGACCTGCTGGGGCGCGGCGGGGCGGGCACCGTGTGGCGCGCGCAGGACGGGCTCTCGGGCCCCGTGGCCCTCAAGCGCCTGCACAAGACGGTGGCGGACCTGGCGCGGCGGCCCGGCCGGGGCACCCCCTCCGCCTTCGCCACGCAGGGCATGGCGCTGTCGCTGGCCCACGAGTTCCAGACGCTGGTGTCGCTGCGCCACCCGCACGTCATCCGCGTGCTCGACTACGGCTTCGACGCGGAGGGCCGGCCCTACCTGGCCATGGACCTCCTGGAGGACGCGCGCACGCTGGTGGAGGCCGGCGCGGGCGCGCCCCTGGCGACGCAGGTGGGGCTGCTCATCCAGACGCTCCAGGCGCTCGCGTACCTGCACCGGCGCGGCATCATCCACCGCGACCTGAAGCCCGCGAACGTGCTGGTGGTGCGCGGCCAGGTGAAGGTGCTGGACTTCGGCCTGGCCGTGGGCCGCGACCAGCAGGGCCGCCGCGCGCAGCCCGCGGGCACCCCCGGCTACCTGGCCCCGGAGCTCTTCGAGGACCAGCCCCCGTCCGAGCTGACCGACCTGTTCGGCTTCGGCGCCATGGCGTGCCAGATGTTCTTCGGCCGGCTGCCCCACGCGGGCCAGGTGTTCGCGACGCCGGGCTTCCCGCCCGCGCTCAAGGCCCTGCTGGAGCAGCTGGTGGCGCCGGAGGCCCACCGCCGGCCTCGCGACGCGGAGTCCGTCATCACCGCGCTGAGCGCCGCCGTGGGCCAGCCCCGGCCCGCCGAGTCCGCCGCCACGCGCGAGAGCTTCCTCCAGTCCGCGCGCTTCGTGGGCCGCGTGGCGGAGCGCGAGCACCTGACGGAGGTGCTGGACGCGGCGCTCGCGGGCCAGGGCGGCGCGTGGCTCGTCGGCGGGGAGAGCGGCGTGGGCAAGTCGCGCCTGCTGGAGGAGGTGCGCTCGCTGGCGCTGGTGCGCGGCGCGGTGGTGCTGCGCGGCCAGGCGGTGGACACCGGCGGCCTGCCCTACCAGGAGTGGCGCGCCGTGCTGCGCTGGCTGCCCATGCTCACGGAGCTCTCCGACCGCGAGGCGGGCGTGCTCCGGCCGCTGGTGCCGGACCTGGACGCGCTCGTGGGCCGCGAGGTGTCCGCCGCGCCGGAGCTGGACGCGGACATGGCGCAGCTGCGCCTGCACCAGACGGTGGAGGACGTCTTCGCCCGCCTGCCGCAGCCCACCGTGGTCATCCTGGAGGACCTGCACCAGGCGCACGCGGAGTCCCTCCAGCTCCTCGCGCAGCTCGCGGCGAAGGCGCCGGGGCTGCCGCTGCTCCTGCTCGCGAGCTTCCGCGACGACGAGGCCCCGCAGCTGCCGGAGCGCCTGGCCGGCACCCGCACGCTGAAGCTGCACCGGCTGAACGCGGAGGAGATCGCCCAATTGGGCGAGTCCATGCTGGGCGCCGTCGGCCGCCGGCCGGACGTGGTGGAGCTGCTGCGCCGCGAGTCGGAGGGCAACCCCTTCCTGCTGGTGGAGGTGGTGCGCGCGCTGGCGGAGGAGGCGGGCGGCCTGGACCGGCTGGGCGCCGTCGCGCTGCCGCAGCGGGTGTGGGCGGGCGGCATGCGCGCGCTGGTGCACCGCCGGCTGGAGAAGGTGCCCCGGGAGGCGCGGGAGCTATTGGACGTGGCGGCGCTGCTCGGCCGCGAGCTGGACCTGGCGGTGCTGGAGCGGGCCGCGCCCGGCGTGGACGTGGAGGCGTGGCTCACCGACTGCGCCTCGGCGGCGGTGCTGGACGTGGCGGACGGCCGCTGGCGCTTCGCGCACGACAAGCTGCGCGAGCGGCTGCTGGAGGACCTGTCCCCCGCGGTCCGGCCCGCGCTCCACCGGCGCGCGGCCCAGGCGCTGGAGGCGGCCCACCCCACGGGCCATGCCGCGGCGCTGTCGTACCACTGGGGGCAGGCCGGGGACGCGGCGCGCGAGGCACACCACGCGCGCATCGCCGGCGAGGAGGCGCTGGCGGTGGGCGCGTGCCGGGAAGCGCTGCCGCTGCTCACGCGGGCGCTGGCGGTGGCGCCCCAGGCCCCGCCGCTGGAGCAGGGCCGCGTGGAGGCGCTGCTGGCGGAGGCGCGCTTCCAGCTGGGAGACCTGGAGGCCTTCCGCGTGCACGCGGAGTCCGCGCTCGCGCGCTTCGGCTGGCGCGTGCCCGCGTCGCGCGTGGCGTGGGTGCTGGGCACGCTGGGGCAGGCGCTGTCGCGGCTCGCGCAGGGCGCCCGGCCGGACGCGTTCGTGGATGACTCCCCGCCGCGGCGGGAGACGCGGCGGGTGGCGGGCCGGCTGCTGATGCGGCTCACCGACGCGTTCATCTACGCGCAGGAGGCGCTGCCGGTGCTGTGGAGCGGCCTGCGCATGCTCAACCTGTGCGAGCCCGCGGGGCCCACGCCGGAGCTGGCGCGCGGCTACACGGTGATGGCGGTGGTGGCGGGCACGGTGCCGGTGCACCGCGTGGCGGACGCGTGGGTGAAGCGGGCGCAGGAGGTGGCCGAGCGCGTGGGCCGCCCGGCGGACCTGGCCTACGTGCTCAACCGCAACGCCGTGTGCGCGGTGTACCAGGCGCGCTGGCAGGACGTGGAGGCGTGGCTGGCGCGGGCGACGGCCATCGTGGACTCGGTGGGAGACCTGCGGCTGGCGGAGGAGTGCCGCGCGCTGCTCACCGTGTCCGCCATGTACCGGGGCCAGTTCGCGCGGGGCCTGCCGCTGATGGACTGGCTGGAGGCGTCCGCGGTGCGCCGGGGCTCGGCGCAGACCCGGCACTGGGCGCAGCATTACCGGGCCCACATGCTGCTGCGGCTGGGCGAGCACGCGCGGGCCCGCGCGGCGCTGGAGCCGGCGCTCGCGTGGACGGAGGCGCACGGCGGCGCCACCGACCGCATCATCGTGGACGGCACGCTGGCGCTCCTGTGCCTGCGCGAGGGCGACGCGGCGGGCGCTCGCGCGGCGGCGGAGAAGGCGCTGGCGCGGCTGTCCGCGGGCAAGCCGGTGGCGCACTTCGTCTACTTCGGCGCGACGGCGGTGGCGGAGGTGCTGCTCACCCTCCTGTCGCGCGAGACGCCCGGGCCCGGCCTCCAGGCGCTCACGCACAGCGCGCGGGCCGCGCTCCAGGAGGTGGAGCGCTTCGCGAAGGTGTTCCCCTTCGGCGAGCCGGCCGCGTGGCTGTGGCGCGGCTGCGAGGCGTGGCTCTCGGGGCGGCACCGCAAGGCCCTCCGCGCGTGGAAGCGCTGTATCGTGGCGTCGGCGGCACGCGGCACGCCCTACGAGGCGGCGCGCGCGCGGCTGGAGTGGGCGCGGCGCCTGCCCGCGGACGACGCGGCGCGCGCGGAGCTGCTGCGCCAGGCGGCGGAGGACTTCACCCGGCTGGGGGCGCGCGAGGACCTGGCGCGCACCCTGGCCGAACAGGGGACGGCAGGGTGACGAAGCGATGATGCGAGTGCAGGACGTAGCGCTGCTGGCCTGCCCGGACTGCCGGGGCCCGCTGGTGTGGCACGGGCAGCGCGAGGACGACCGGCTGGACGAGGGGCGCCTGCTCTGTGGCCGTTGCGGCGAGACGTGGGTGGTGGAGGACGGGCTCGCCCGGCTGTACCGCGAGGACCGCGTGCAGGGCACGGACCGCCTGATGCGCCACCTCTACGACGGGCTGCCCGCGCTGCACGACCCGCTGACGACGGTGCTCACGCCGCTGTTCCAGTCCGTCTCCGAGTCGCGGATGCGCGACGGCTACATGCGCCGGCTGGAGCTGGGCGCGCTGCGGGCCCGCGACGACGGCCAGCCCGTGCGCGTGCTGGAGGTGGGCGTGGGCGCGGGCGCGAACCTGCCGCGCATCCGGGGGGCGCTGCCGCCGGGCCTGCCCGTGGAGGTGTGGGGCCTGGACCTGAGCACCGGCATGCTGGCGCAGTGCGAGAAGCGGCTGCGCAAGGGCCGGGGCGTGAAGGACACGCGCCTGCTCGTCGCGGACGCGCACGCGCTCCCGTTCCGGGACGCCGCCTTCGACCGCGTCTTCCACGTCGGAGGCATCGGGAGCTACCGCCAGCCCGCGGTGGCGCTGCGGGAGATGGCGCGGGTGGCGCGGCCCGGCACGCCGCTGGTGGTGGTGGACGAGCAGCTGGACGCGGCCTTCCGCCCGTCGCTGTTCCAGCGCGCCGCCTTCCGCGCCCTCACGTTCTACACGCGCGAGGCGAAGAGCCCCCGCGCGCTGCTGCCGCAGGGCTCCGAGGGCGTCATCGAGGAGCAGGTGTCACCGTTCTACTACTGCCTCACGTTCCGCGTTCCGGCCGTCACGGGTTGAGCACCAGGTCCAGCAGCCGCAGCGTCATGCCGCCCGTGAAGTCGATGGTGGCCCCGTTGAACCACGCGGCGTCGTCGCCCACGAGCACGGTGACGAAGCGGGCCACGTCGTCCAGCGTGGCCATGCGCCCCGCGGGGTTCATGGCCGCGTGGCGCTCCTCCAGCCGGGCCAGCGCCTCCGGCGAGTAGACGTGGCGCAGCGCGGGCGTCATCACCGTGCCGAACTTGAGCAGGTTGACGCGGTGGCCCTTCGGGCCCAGCTCCATGGCCAGGTGGCGCACGTACATCTCCAGCGCGGCCTTGGCGGCGCTGATGAGGCCGGTGTTGCCCAGGTGCGTCTCATCCAGCGGGTTCTGCAAGCCCAGCAGGCGCGCGTCCGGGGCCAGCAGGTCCCGCTTCACCAGCGACTGCGCCCAGTACACGAACGAGTGCGCCATGCAGTCGAACGTGCGCTGGAGGCGGCGCGGGTGCAGCCGGTCCGGGCCCTCCGACAGGAAGCGCCCCACGGACGCGCCGGCGATGGCGTGCACGAACAGCTTCACGCTGCGGGGGCCCGCGCGCTGGAGCAGCTCATCCGCGCCGGCCTCGGCGGCTTCGGGCGTGGAGGCGTCCGCCTGGCGCAGGTGCACGTCCCGGCCCAGGTCGCGCACGCGGAGCTCCAGCGCGCGCGCGGTGTCCGGGTAGCGGCCCCGGTGCACGCCGAAGACGTTCAGGCCCGGCCGGCGCGCGACCGCCTCCGCGATGGCCGCGCCCGTGCCGGAGGAGGCGCCCAGGATGAGCGTCCATGCCGGGGGCGGCGGGTCCTCCTCCCTTGCTGGAGGAGATCCGCCTGCTGGGGGAGGCTCGTGCATGGTGCCTCCATCATAGGGAGTCGGGCGCGGCGGGGCTCGGGAGATGCCCGCGCGGCCCGTGGGGACTCACCGCCCGCCCAGGGGCCGGGCGGCCGCGACCACGAGCGAGGCGTTGTCCGCCGCGCGCTGGCCGTCCGGGAGCGTGAGCGTGTCCTCCAGGCCGATGCGCGTGTCGAAGCCGTGGCGCCGCGCCCACTCGAGCACGGCCCACGCGCCGCCCTCGGCGCCGTGCACGAGCAGCGGCCGCGTGAGCCCCGTGGCGCGCAGCAGGTCCACCAGCGTCCTCGCCTCCTGACACGCGGCCTCGGGGTGGGAGGACTGCGTCTCCACGAGGAGGCGCAGGCACCTCGGGGCATGGGGCCACGCGGTCAGCCGGGGCACGTCCTCCGGGAACCACACGCCCGCCTCCACGCCGATGCCCGCGTCGAGCAGCGCGTCCGCGATGGACTCCCAGCCGGGCTCGGACAGGTTGACGGAGGCGAAGTCGGGCCGGGTGCCGGGGGACAGGGCCCTCCAGCTGGCGATCCGCGCGCGGCGGGCCTGCACGTCCGGGAGGATCCACGCGCCGGTGCTGACGCCCACGGGCACGCCCGGACAGGCGTGGCGGATGTCGGCCACCGCCACGCCGATGTCCGCCGCGTCCAGCGACTCACCGCCGTGCGCCGCTCGCGGGTGCACGTGGAGCGCGCCCGCGCCCGCGGCGTGGCAGGCGACCGCGTCCCGCGCGAGCGCGCCGGGGGTGACGGGCAGCCGGGGATGATCCGCCGCGGCGCGGGCTCCATTGAGGCAGGCCTTGAGCAACATGTGCGGGATGAAGCCACGGATGGCGCCGCCCACGGGCGCCTGGAAGCGGCTCCGTTCGCTGGTGGAAGTCTCGCCGCACGAAGGGCGGGGTCGCCCGTCCCCGGGGCCGTGACCATCTACCCAAGAGGGACGCAGCCCCGCGCCATGGGGGAGGAGCTCCCCGTGACCTCCCGGGCGCGCTGATGACACTGAAACATGTCTTGAACACAAGTCAGTGAAGTCACGAAAAAGTAGAGAGCCTGGCTCCCCTGGGCAGCGTGAAAGGCTTTCGTGAATTGCTTCGTGTGACGGCAGGAAAAATACACCTGAGCCGTCACGGATCAGTTGTTTCACGACGCCAGTCCGTTTACCCATGGAGGGTGCATCCACGGCTCGCCCCCGAGGCGTGGCGAAGGAGCATCACGTCGTGAGTCCGCAGGACGAGGTCGTGTTCGGCCACACGGTGGAAGGCCTGCTGGTGGCCCTGGACGGGCATCTGGACGCCGCGCTCCGGGCGAGGTTGAAGGACGCGGGCCTGGACGTGGAGGGAAAGCGGGCGCCCGCGTATCCCAAGGCGCAGTGGTACCAGTGGCTGCGGATCTCCGCGGAGGCGCTCTTCCCGGGCGTCCCGCTCCCCCAGGCGCATTGGCAACTGGGAGAGCGGTTCATCGAGGCCTACTTCTCCACGAGCATGGGCCGCGCGCTGCAAGCGGTGCTGAAGATCCTGGGCCCCGCGCGCACGCTGGAGCGCACCACGCGCAACATGGCCTCCGGCAGCAACTTCGTGCGGGTGGACGTGGAGCGGCTGGGCCCCACGGACTACCGGCTCAAGGTGAACGACGCGGGCCTCCACCCGGAGTTCTTCGGCGCCCTCTGCCACTTCGGGACGCTGACCACCGGCGTGCAGGGGCTCACCACCGTGGTGGAGGCCCACGCGGCGCCCTCCGCGACGTACCGGATGCGCTGGTAGCGCGGCGGGCCGGAGACGTCAGCCGTGGGAGATGACGAACTCCTGCGCTCCCACGCGCACCTGGAGCAGGCGCTGGACGCCCGACCCCAGCTTCCACCGGATGGCGAGCTGATCCATCCACGCGACGAACGCGGCGACGCGGAAGTCGTCGCAGAGCAGGTCATCCAGGGCCGCGAACACCTGCTGCACGGCGGAGCTGGAGTCGTTCTCCGCGATGACGGCCTCCGACTGGATGGCCTTGTTCAGCGCGATGAGCTTGTCGAGCAGGTCCCGCCAGAACGCGTACACCTTCCCGTAGGGGCGGCCGCCGAGGTCCCCCCCGTAGCGCGAGGACTGCACGAGCACGTCCGAGAACGTGCCCGTGGCGCCGCTCTGCTCCCAGTGTGACGCGACGAAGCCGTCCGCCCCCGCCTGGGTCTTCAGGTGCCAGGCCACGCTCGCCTTCGCCCGGTCGAGCGTCCAGTCCTTCCCCCCGTCCTTGAGGTACGCGTCCCAGAGCGGCATGTAGAGCTCCTCCCGGCGCTGGAGGCTGGCGCGCACGGGCTGGTTGGCCCGGGGCAGGGCGCGCGCCAGGGCCCTCGCGAAGGCGTTGCGCTCGAAGACGGGCTCGGAGCCCAGCTTCACCAGCAGCCGCCGGAAGCTCGGGTTGTCCACGCGCAGGTCCAGCCGCGTGGCGGACTTCGTGCCGGCGGGCGCCGCGCGGAAGATGCGGTCCACCAGCGCCGGCGCGTCCTCCGGCCGGACCGCGCCCCAGACGGTGGCCCCGTCCACCGCGCGCTGGATGAGCTCCTTCGTCAGGTCGTCCTCCACCTGGCTCTGGGCGAAGAGGGAGTACTCGAACTCGTCCGCGCTGGGCGTGAGGCTGAAGCTCGGCATCTGCGCGCTGAAGTCGAGCCCCCAGCGGGACGTCTTCCCGTACAGCACGCCGGAGCTCGTGTAGCTGCGCGCCCCCAGGAAGGCGAAGCGGCGCGGGCCCTGCCGGTGGTCGCGGGACGCGTGCTGGACGACGGCCTTGAGCTTCCGCCGGTCCTCGTTCGAGGCGAAGTCGAGGTCGCGCCAGCCCAGGCCCAGGCCCCAGACGCGCTGGGACTCCACGGACTTCATGTGGAAGTAGCGCCGCGTCCAGGCGTCATCCACCCGGCGCTGGATGGAGGCCAGGTCGCCGGAGAGGAGCGCGCCGTGCGCGCCCGCCAGCTCCGCCTCCGGCACCTCCAGCTCCAGGAGGGTCGCGTCCTCGGTGCTCCGCGCGTACTCGTACTCGAAGCCGGCCTTGAGCGCGCCGCCCACCACGCTCTCCACGAAGTCCTTCAGCTCCTCATACGCGGCCGTCACCGACGCGAGCGTGGGCTCCGCCGACTTGAGGAACCCCAGCTGCTTCAGCAGCGCGGCGGCGAGCTGTAGGAGCGCGGGCTGGAGCGAGCCCTGCTCCAGGCCCTCGACGACCTTCAGGGCGTCCTGCGCCTTGGAGTCCACGGCGCCCAGGATGGACGCGAGCAGCGGCGACGAGTACCCCAGCGAGACGCCCGCGGACACCTGGGCCGCCGCGGAGTCCGAGGTGGCCTTGCGGACCGACACGCGGAACGAGCCGCCGTCCTCCGGCCGCGAGAAGACGAGGCGGAACTCGTCCTGGAGCGACACGGTGCCGCCGATGGACGCGCCCGCCTCCGCCTTCAGCTCGAACACCAGCTGGCCGGCGAGCCGCTTCGCGAGCGCCGCCACCAGGGTCGTGCTGATGGCGGACCAGGACGCCTTCACGCCGGTCTTCAGCGCCACGCGCGTCTGGAACGACAGGGCGTCACCGGGCTGGAGCGCCTGCACGTCCCCCAGCACGAAGGGCAGGCGCAGCGACTTCACGTCCGAGCCCAGCGCGGCCTCCAGCGTCTGCGTCGCGGCGTGCCGCCGGTAGTCCGCCACCTGCACCTGGAGCGCCCCGCCGCCGCTCAGCTCCACGAAGGGGAAGGAGCCCTGGCCGTTGGCCTCCGCGCTCAGCTCCGCGGCGTACTTCAGCCAGCACGCGGCCCCGTCCGGGGAGAAGAGGGGCTCCACCGTGGAGCCGTCGGACTCCTTCGGGGGCACGCCGATGATGCCGTGGGCGTCCCTGTCGTCCCGGTCGTTGAAGAGCTCGACGGGGACCTTGAAGGCGCCCGTGAGCGACACCTGGCCGCCCTGGATGGGGATGGCCTTGTTGCCGTTCAGCTCGGCGTTGCCCAGCGCCTGCTCGTGCGCGGCGTTGCCCAGCGCGAGCTTGAGAGTGTTCACCGCGGGAATGTGGATGCTCCAGCTCATGAGGCCCCCCAGCCATGGAATGAGGCTGGGGATCATTGCCGCGAGCCCCGCCTGGCCGCTTCCGGCGCCAGGGAGGTGCGACTGTCCTCACCGTGAAAGCGGCCTCACCCGGGTGCGGTGGGAGTGTTCAGCCCCTGGCATCCGGGCGGCCCCGGGGCCGCCCGGGCCACGCCGCGTCCAGCAGGGCCTGCACCGCGCCCGTCACCTCGCGGTGCACCGTCAGCAGTGACTGCCGGTCTTCCGCGTCGAACCCCGGGGCCAGGTGGGGCGTCAGCGGCTCGCCGACCCATTGGATCATCTTCACGGGGAAGGGCAGGGACAGCGGCCACGGGCCCGTGGCGCCCAGGCCCAGCCACAGCGGCAGCCGCCCCGGCATCCCCACGCGCTTGCCCCACGCGTAGCCGTCATTCAGGCCCACGTAGGCGTCGTCCATGCCGTGCCCCGCGATGGGCACGATGGGCAGCCCGTAGCGCACGGCCAGGCGCAGGTAGCCCAGCCGCTCTCCCCAGTCCACGCGGTAGCGGTGCCGGAAGTCGCGGCAGCCCTCGCGCGTGCCTCCTGGCTGCACCAGCACGTGCTCGCCCCGCCTCACCGCCTCCGCCAGCAGCGGGCCGTCACCCGTGACGAAGCCCAGCCCGTCCGCCACCCGCCGCATGCCGGGGATGCGGTCGAACGCGCCGTGGGCGATGCCGTGCGGCAGGTAGCCCAGGTGGTCGTGCAGCGTCACCGTCAGCATGCACAGGTCCACCGCCAGGGGCCGCCCGTGGTAGCCCACCAGCAGCTTCGCGCCGGGACGCAGGAGCGGCTCCAGGTTCACCACTTCATAGCGGTGGTAGCGCTGGAGCAGGCGGAACGTCGTCAGCCACGCGGCCCTCGCCGCCGTCGCCGTGACGCTCACCCGCCCACCCGGTACAGCACCGCGCCGTGCGCCACGCCCGCGCCCACGCCCACCATCAGCACCCGGTCCCCCGGCTTCACCGGCCGCGTGCGCCACAGCCGATCCAACCCCGTGCCCAGCGACGCCGAGCCCACGCTGCCCACCGTGTCCACCACCGTCACGCTCTTCTCCACCGGCACCCCCAGCGCCTGGAGGATGGCCGCGAACATGCTCCCGTTCGGCTGGTGCGTGAGCACCCACTCCACGTCCGCCACCGCCAGCCCCGCGCCCTGGAGCACCTCCGACGCCGCGCGCGTCAGCGCCCCCAGCGCCACGCGCGTCATGTCCCGCGCGGGCGTGAGGAAGCGCATGGGCTCGAGCCCGCCCGCCTGGTGCGGGTTCTCCAGGACGACGTCCGGCGGCAGCGTGCCGTCGTTGCCGAGCGCCACCCCCAGCACGCCCTCGCCGGGCCGCGCGTCGCCCAGCACCACCGCCGCCGCCGCGTCGCCCAGCACCAGGTAGGGCCGGGGGTCCTCCGGCCGCGTGGTGCGCGACAGCAGCTCCACGGACACCACGCCCACCGGCCCCAGCCCCGTCGCCACCGAGCGCGCCGCCAGGTCGAACGCGCTCAGGAACCCCATGCACGCGTTGCCCACGTCCATCGCGTCGCACGTGCCGGACAGCCCCAGCGCCGCCGCCACGCGGCTGCCGTTGGCCGGCGTGATGACGTCCCCGCCCATGGACGACACGAAGAGGATGCGCCGGAGCGCCGTCGCGGGGAGCCCCGCGGCCTCCAGCGCGCCCCGCAGGGCCCGGGCCCCCAGGTCCGCCGCGCGCGTGCCCTCCGGGGCGAAGTGCCGCGTGCGGATGCCCGTCTTGCGCTCCACCGCCGCCGCGTCGCGGCCCACGCGCGCGCACACCTGCGCGGTCGTCACCGGCGGACCGGGCAGCACGCTCGCGGTGCCGAGGATGCGGACGGGGATCACGCGGCCCGGCTCCCGCTGGCCGGGTGCCCGCGCGTGCGCAGCGCCTCCCAGGCCTGCTTGAGCTCCAGCAGCTTCTGCTCCAGGCCCATGTCGTGCGCGGCCTCGTCCAGCACCGCGTCCACGTGCGTGAAGCGCATGGCCCCGAGCAGCGGATGGTCGCGCGTGCCCACGTCGTACCGCAGGTCCCCGCGCGAGGACTCCAGGTCGCCGTTGCGGTGCAGGAGCAGCACGCCGCTGGCCAGCAGGTCCTTCGCCCGCGCCAGCGGGTTGAGCGCGGAGAGGAACAGCCCCACCGCCCCGGGCAACAGCGGCCGCGCGGCGTGGTGCTGGCCCGCGGGGAAGATGTTGCTGGAGAAGACCAGGTCCGCGCCCGCCTCCAGCAGCACGTCCACCGGCACCATGCTGGTGAAGGCCCCGTCCACGTAGCGCGCGGGAGGTTGCAGCGTGGGCGCCCAGACGCCCGGCGCGGAGCCGCTCGCGCGCACCGCCAGCGCCAGCGGCCCCCTCTCCAGCACCACGCAGCGGCCCGTGGTCAGGTCCGTCGTCACCGGCAGGAAGCCCACGGGCAGCTCCTCCAGCGCCAGGTCCCCCAGGTCGCCGCGCACCAGCCACTCCATGGCCTGCGTCGTCACCACCGAGGACAGCGCCGCGGCGGACAGGTGCCCGCCCCGCGCGCGGTGCTGGAGCCGGCGCAGGCCGTCCAGGCCCTCGCGTCCGTCGCGCGCCGTCCCGCAGTAGTACGCGCCCACCAGCGAGCCCATGCTGGCGCTGCTGAGGAGGTCCACCGGCACGTCCAGCGCGGCCAGCCGGCGCAGCAGGTGCACGTGGTAGAAGCCCCACACGCCGCCGCCGCTGAGCGCCAGCCCCACGCGCCGGCCGGTGATGGCGCGCGCCCACCGCGACAGCGCGTCCCGCGTCCCCGCGTCCAGGCCCAGCGCCGCCAGCGGCCGGGCGTCCCCGGGCCGCACCACCAGCCGCTCCCAGTCCAGCCGCAGCCGGCACCCGGGCGGCGGCGCGTGCTCGTCCCACCCGTCCTCTTCCGACAGCGGGCGCCCCTGCAGGGTCGGGCTGCCCTGCGGCCGCCACGGCGACACCAGCGCCGTGGGCAGCACCGGCGCGCCCGGCGTCCCCGCGCCGTCCCCTTCGCCGCCGGGGGGCACGAGCCGGACCTCCCGGGGCCTCAGCGCGTCCGGCACCGCCACGCCCTCCACCAGCACGCAGTCGAAGTCCTCGCCCTCCAGCAGGAGCGGCGCGTGGGGGCGCAGCGTGCGGCGGAACACGCCGTCCGCGCCGCGCACCGCGCGGTCCCCGCGCTTCGTCCCCCCCGCGCGCACGAGCAGCACCCGGTCCCCGAAGTCGTGGACCATCACCTTCGCCACCTGCTCCACCAGCACGGACAGCACCGCGGGCGGCAGCTCCAGCCCCCGCGCGTGGAACGTCACCACGTCCGCGCGCGGCGCCGTGCCCGCCCCCGCGCCTCCAGGTCGGGGCACCGCCGCCACCGCCTCCAGCTCCGCGCGGGGGAGGAAGAGGGCGTGCGACGCGGACTCCGCCGTCACCGTGACGGGCCACGTGCCGCGCGCGAGCGCCTCCACGCCCAGCGACATTCCCGGGCGCAGGTGCAGGAGCACCGTCCCTCCCGCCGTCACCCGCCACTCGCCCGAGCGCAGGAGGTAGACGCCGTCCACGGGCTCGCCCTCGCGGCAGAGGCCCTCGCCCGGCAGGGGCTCCACCCGCCGGGCCCTTTCCAGCAGGCGGAGCAGCACGGACGCGCGCGTGTGGCGCAGCGCGGGGGCTTGCTTCAACGAGTACAGCCACCGACGCCGCTCATCGACAGTCAGGGGAGAAGCCATGCGTCGCCCAAGGATAACCAGGACGCTCCAGCGCCGGATAGCGCACCGGAGTGCCTGCCCGCTTTGCGGGTCCTTGGCGACGCGCTGCTACGCCGGCTGGGGTCGCGGTGGCTCCTCCTCGGGAGGGATGGACGGCGGCGGATTGCCCGGCCCGCCCGGCGAATTGCCGTGCTTGCGGTGTTTCAGGATTCTCGTGCGGGCCCCCTCCACCAGCGCGTACAGCACGGGGATGAAGATGAGGTTCACGAAGGTGGAGAAGAGCATGCCGCCGAAGACGGCCGTGCCCAGCGACTTGCGCGCGGATGCGCCCGCGCCGCTGGCCAGCATCAGCGGCACCACGCCGAAGAGGAACGCGAAGGAGGTCATCAGGATGGGGCGCAGGCGCGTCTCCGCCGCGTTGATGGCGGACTCCACCACGCCCTGGCCCTGCGCGCGCAGCTGCTCGCCGAACTCCACGATGAGGATGGCGTTCTTCGACGCGAGGCCCACCAGCATCACCAGGCCCACCTGACAGAACACGTCGTTCACCAGCCCGCGCAGGTTCTGGAGGATGAGCGCGCCCATCATCGCGACGGGCACCGCGAGCATGACGACGAAGGGCAGGGCGAAGCTCTCGTACTGCGCGGCCAGCACCAGGAACACGAACACGATGCCCAGCGCGAAGATGACGAGCACGGTGTTGCCCGCGCTCTTCTGCTCCAGGGACAGGCCCGTCCACTCGTAGGTGAAGCCCGGCGGCAGGGCCCGCTTCGCGACCGCCTCCATGGCGGAGAGCGCCTGGCCGGTGGAGACGCCGGGGGCGCCCTGGCCGTTGAGGTTCGCGGAGCGGAAGAGGTTGTAGTGGGTGATGTTGGGCGCCGTGGTGATGGGCGTCACCTTCACCAGCGCCTCCAGCGGCACCATGGCCCCGGTGTCCGAGCGCACGTAGAGGCTGCCGATGTCCTTCGGGTTGTCGCGGAAGGGCGTCGCGGCCTGCACGAACACGCGGTAGACGCGGTTGGAGAAGGTGAAGTCGTTCACGTACTGGCTGCCCAGGTACACCTGGAGCGTGGAGAACAGCGAGGACAGGGGCACGCCCATGGCCTTGGCCTTCTCCCGGTCCACGTCGATGTTGAGCTGCGGCGAGCCCGCGGTGAACGCGGAGAACACGCCGCGCAGGCGCTTCTCCTGGCTCGCCGTGCCCACCAGGGCCTGGGTGGCCTGCGCCAGCTCGTCCAGCGTGCGGTCGCCCTGCTGGTCCTCCAGCACGAACTCGAAGCCGCCCACGCTGCCCACGCCGCGGATGGCGGGCGGCTGGAGGGGCTGCACGCGCGCGCCGCCCACCAGGGCCAGCGGCCCGCGCAGGCGCTCCACCAGGCCCGCGACGCTGGACTCCTTCGCCTTGCGCTCCTCCCACGGCCGCAGGTTGATGAAGAGCGAGCCGTAGTTGGCGCCCGTGCCCAGCAGCGAGAAGCCGCCCACGGTGAAGATCTCCGTCACCTCGCGCTGCTGCCGGACGATGTCCTCCACCTGGATGAGGACGTTGCGCGTGTACTCCAGCGACGTGCCCTCCGGGCCCTGCACCGCGATGATGAGGTAGCCCTGGTCCTCGTCCGGGATGAAGCCCGTGGGCGTGGACCGGTAGAGCAGGCCCGTGCCCACGAGGAACGCGGCGAAGATGGCCACCACGAGCCACCGCGCCTTGCCCAGCATCAGGCCCAGCAGCTTCCCGTAGCCGCGCCGGAGCGCGTCCAGCCCCTGGTCGAACTTGCGCGCCAGGAGGAACTTCTGGCCCTCGTTGGGGCGCAGGAGGCGCGCGCACAGCGCGGGGGACAGGGTGAGCGCGACGAGCGCGGAGAGGCTGATGGAGAACGCGATGGTGAGCGCGAACTGGCGGTAGATGGCGCCCGTGGTGCCGGGGAAGAAGGACACCGGGATGAACACCGCGGACAGCACCAGCGCGGTGGCCACCACCACGCCGGCCACCTGCTGCATGCCCCGGTGGGTGGCCTCCTTCGCGTCCACCTTGTCGTGCTCGATGACGCGCTCCACGTTCTCGATGACCACGATGGCGTCATCCACCACCAGGCCCGTGGCCAGCGTCAGGCCGAAGAGCGTCAGCGTGTTGAGCGAGAAGCCGAACGCGTTGACGAACATGAACGTGCCGACCAGGGACACCGGCAGCGTGGTCACCGCCACCAGCACGCTGCGCCAGCCGTGCAGGAAGATGAAGATGACCAGGATGACCAGGAGGATGGCCTCGCCCAGCGCGTGGAGCACCTCGTCGATGGAGGCGCTCACCGCGGCCGTGGTGTCGAACGCCACCTTGTAGGTGAGGCCCGGCGGGAAGTTGGCGGACAGCCGCTTCAGCTCCGCCTCCACGCCCTCGCGCACCTCCAGCGCGTTGGAGCCGGGCAGCTGCGTGATGCCCAGGCCCACCGCGTCCTGGCCGTTGAAGCGCAGCAGCTGCTGGTAGTTCTCCGCGCCCAGCTTCACGCTGCCCACGTCGCGGATGCGCACCAGGGCGCCGTCCGCGCCGCGCTGGATGACGATGGCGCCGAACTCGTCCGGGGACGTCAGCTGGCCCTTCACCTGGAGGGACAGCTGGTACGCCTGGTCCCTGGCGGACGGGGCCTGGCCCACCTTGCCCGCGCCCACCTGGACGTTCTGCTCCTGGAGCGCGCTCACCACGTCCTGCGCGGTGAGGTTGCGGCGGGCCAGCTCCGTGGGGTCCAGCCACAGGCGCATGGCGAAGCGGCGCTCGCCGAAGATGCGCACGTCGCCCACGCCCTTCACGCGCAGCAGCGCGTCGCGGATGTAGACGTCCGCGTAGTTGCTGAGGAACTCCGTGTCGTAGCGCTTCTCCGCGTCATAGACGCCGAAGGAGACCAGCAGCTGCGTCTGCGCCTTGCGCACGGTGACGCCCAGCGCGTTCACCGCAGAGGGCAGCTGCGGCGTGGCGGTGGCCACGCGGTTCTGCACGTCCACCGCGGCCAGGTCCACGTCGCGCGACGGGTCGAACGTCGCGGTGATGGTGCACTGGCCGTCGTTGGTGCTGGTGGAGGACATGTAGCGCATGCCCTCCATGCCGTTGAGCTGGCGCTCCAGCACGGTGGTGACGGCGCTCTCCACCGTCTCCGCGGACGCGCCGGTGTAGGTCGCCGTGACCTGCACCTGCGGCAGCGCCAGCTCCGGGTACTGCTCGATGGGGAGGCTGGGGATGGAGATGGCGCCCACCAGCGTGATGAGGATGGACAGCACGCTGGAGAAGACGGGGCGCTTGATGAAGAAGTCGGTGAACATGGCCGTCCCTCACTGACCCGCGTCCGCGCCGCCGCCCATGCCCTGGGCGGGTGGCAGGGGCATGCCTTCCGTCTGGCCCCGCGCCGGCTGCGCGGGCCTCGGCTGGATGGGCATGCCGTCCCGCAGCTGCTGCACCCCGCTGATGATGACCTGGGTGCCCGCGTCCAGGCCCTTCAGGACCTCGTAGTCGTTGCCCTCCACCAGCCCCAGCGTCACCGGCTGGCGCTTCACCACGGTGCCGGCGTCGCCTTCGCCCACCACCATGGCGAAGGACTGGCTGCCCTGCCGCGTCACCGCGGTGGTGGGCATCTTCAGGGCGTCGCGCACGTCGTAGACCAGCTGCGCGCGCACCAGCTGGCCGGCGCGCAGGCCCACGGTGTTGTCGAAGGCGGCCTTCACCTCCACCAGCTGCGTGTTCGGGTTGGGCGTGGAGGCGACGAAGAAGGCGGGCGCGCGGACGAGGGGCTCGCCGTCCCCGTTGAGGACCTCCAGCGGCGTCTGGCCCACCTTCACCCGCGCGGCCTGGTCCACCGGCACCTGCACGGACAGCTCCAGCGCGCGGCTCTGGTCCACGATGGTGAGCGCGGACTGGGGCGTCACGTAGTCGCCCAGCTTCACCGGGATGTCGCCCACCACGCCGTCGAAGGGGGCGCTCACGTTGAAGAAGCCCAGCTGCACCTGCTGGTTCTGGATCTGCGCCTCCGCCGCCTGGGCCTGGGCCTCGGCTTGCGTGGCCTGGGCCACGGCCTGGTCGTAGTCCTGGCGGCTGACGAGCCCCTCCTTGAGGAGCTGCGCGCTGCGCTCGCGCGTCCTGCGCGCGAACTCGCGGTTGGCGACGGCGGAGGCCTTCTGGGCCTGGGTGGCGCGCAGGGAGGCCTGCTCCTGGCGCGGATCCACCACCAGCAGCACCTGGCCGGCCTTCACCGGGTCTCCGGGGCGGACGTTGATCCGCTGCACGTAGCCGGCGACCTGCGGCAGGATGGTGATGCTGCGCCGGGAGATGAGGGTGCCCACGTACTCGCCGGTGTCGCGCACCGGGCCGGGCTTCACCGCCATCACCTGCACCGGCATGGGCCTGCCGCCGCCCTGGCTCTGCTGGCCCGCCTGGGGGCCGCCGCCGGGCGAGGCCTGGCCGGGCTCCTTGCCGCCGCTGCACCCGCCCGCCGTCAGCGCGAGGACGAGTCCCCACGCGCCCCAACCACCCCTCACCAATCGCATGCCGCCTCCGACAGGAATGCGTCCACCACGGCCTGGCGGTACTGGAAGTCGCGGATGACGAGCTCCAGTTCGGCCTGCCGCAGGGCCCCGGCCGCGTCCACCAGCTCGAGGCTCGTCCCGGTGCCCACCTCGAAGCTGCGGCGGGTGAGCCGGTCGTTCTCTTCCGCGAGCCCGCGCTCGCGCGCCGCCAGGTCGCGCGTCGCCTGGGTCACCTGCACGGCGCGCTTCGCCTGGGCGACCTCGACGACGACGTCGCGCTCGCGGGCGGTGGTGTCCGCGCGGGCCTGCTCCAGCTGTCCGCGCGCCTGGCGCAGGCGGCCCTCGCGGGCGCCGCCGTCCCAGAAGGGCAGCACCAGGCTGGCGCCGACGTTCCAGATGGGCACCTCCGCGAAGCCCGGGTTGACGGTGAGCGCGGTGGTGCTGCTGGTGAGGTCCAGGGTGGGCGCGTACTGGCGGTACACCTCGCCGATGGCGCGCTCGGCCACCACCAGGCGCGACCGGGCGGCGGCGATGTCCGGGCGGTTCTCCAGCTCCTCCAGCGTGCGGCAGGTGGCCCTCGCGCCCTGGAGCAGCGTGCTCAGGTCGAGGCCCGGCTTGAGGCCCACGGCGGAGGGGGTGCCCAGGGCCAGGCCGAGGGCCTCGCGCGCCTTGCGCAGGTCCTCGTCGCCGGTGACGACGTTGCGGCGGGCCACCTGGGCGTCCTGCTCCACGCGGACGACGTCCAGGCGGGTGCCGGCGCCCAGCTCGAAGCGGCGCTGCGCCAGGGCCAGCCGCTCCAGCGCGGTGCGCAGGTTGACGCGGTTGACCTCCGCCAGGCGCTCCGTGGAGGACACGGAGACCAGCGCCTGCGCGAGCCCGCGGGTGAGCTGCCGGCGCGTCTCCGCGAGCGACAGGGCGGCGGTGCGCCGGGACTCCCTGGCGCTGCCCAGGGCGTAGAGGCTGGCCAGGTCCACCACGGGCACGTTGGCGGTGAGGACGCCCAGGCCCAGCAGCTCGGTGGGGGTGAAGCCCCCGCCGCCCGTCACCGTGCCGCCCGTGCCGCCACCGACGGCGACGAGGCCCGGGTTGAGGAGGTTGTACTGGACGGACACGTTGCCGGAGACGGAGGGCAGCAGGTTGGCGAGCGCGATGCGCCACGAGCCCGCGGCGACTTCAATCTGGCCCAGCGCCGCCTGGAGGTCGGTGGAGCGCTGGCGCAGGAGCGCGAGCGCTTCGTTCCAGGACTGGAGCTGCTGGGGCGCGGGAGGCGCGGGCGCGAGCAGCGGATCCGACACGTCCGCCTGGAACGGTGGCGGCACCTCCGGGACGTCGTCCGGGCCCTGGGAGGCGGGCGTGCTGGCGCGGCCGGGGGGCTGCGCGGGAGTCCGCGCGTTCGGGGTCCGGGCCGCCGGCGCGGCCGGAGCTGGCGCGGGGGCGTTCGGAGCCGGGGCCACCGGCGCGGGTGGCGGCGCGGACGGCGGGGGCGGAGGCGGCGCGGGCGGGGCTCGCTGGGGTGGCGCGGTGTACTGCGCGACGAGCGGCAGGGTGGGTCCGGAGCCGTGCGGTCCTGTCACCTCACCGGGGATTCCGGCGGGGACCAGCAGGGCTGCGAACACGAGCGCGTTCATAAGAGATGCTCCCCAGGTAGGGGCGAAGCCAGCCCCTCGCCACGGTTCGCGCCCCCCGGCGCTCCAGTGGACAACACAGCCGGGCGAGGAAGTGCTCAGCAGTCGATGTAGGGGCCTCCCACCACGGGTAGGAGGTCCGGGGTTTCCCTTACGGACGTCAGGGCAGGGCAGGTGGCCGTCCTGCCGCTGGCGAGAGCAAGGGAAGCACCAACGTGCGTCGTGAGCGTCGTCCGGGCGTCTGTCTCGTGGGGCGGGCGCGCGTTCAGCACGCCACGGCCGTCATGCCCGCCAGGTCCCACACACCGAAGCAGGCCGCGGACCCGGAGGGGGCCCATGGCCTGACGAGGGGGTGGTCGGGCTTGGACCGTTCACTTCACTGCGCCGGCATCATGCCCAGCCGCTGCCTCGCGTAGCGGTTCTGCGGGTCGAACCGGAGCGCCTCTTCCAGCCGCTCACGGCCCTTCTGCGGATCTCCCTGCACCATGTAGAGGTCCGCCAGCCGCACCAGCACGTCCGCGTTGTAGGGCTGCAGGTCCAGCGCCTGCTCGAACTCACGCGTCGCCGTCGCCACGTCCCTGCGGCGCATGGCCAGCTGTCCCAGCATCACGTGCGGCTGCACCAGCCCGCGCGTCTCCGGCTCCGTCGCCAGCGCCTGCAGGGCCGGTATCCCCCGCGCGTCTCCGAACGCCGCCAGCGTCAGCGCCGCGCCCTGCCGCACCCACAGCGAGCCGTCCTGGAGCAGCGCCGCCAGGTCCTCGGTCGCCTCGCGCGCGTTCGCCGCGCCCAGCCCGTCGATGATGTCCGAGCGCAGCGTGCTGTCCGTCGTGCCCTTCAGCGCCGCGCGCAGCGCCGGCACCGCGTCGTGCTTGAACCGGCGCGCCAGGAGCCTCGCCGCCGCGCCCCGCAGCGTGCCCGCCTCCGCCGTGTCCGCCAGCACCGCCTCCAGCGCCCCCCGGCTCCGCGCCGCCGTCTTCTCGTCGAACGCGTCCGCCAGCCGCAGCCGCCGCGCCTGCCGCGCCTCCGCCTTCGGCCACCACTTCACCAGCGCCGCCTGCATCGCGTCCGGCGTCTCCTTCGCGTGGCAGGTGTTGCACGCGTTGGGGATGTCATGCCGCGCCGTGTTCTGGGGCGCCGGCACGTCCAGCGCGTGGTCCGCGAAGTGGTCCAGCACGCCCGACACCACCGGCGGCATGTGACATGACAGGCAGTCCTGCGCCGCGGCCGCCTTGTGGTGCGTGTGCTGCTCGCCCTGCGCCACCACCTCCTGGTGACAGCCCTGGCACGTGGTCGCGTTCACCGACGTGCGCGCCACCACCGGCTTCTGCTTCCGCACCTCGTTGGGCGCGCTCGCGTCGTGCGGCGCCGTGTGGCACGTCAGGCACGTGGCCCCGCCCTTCAGGTGGCACTGCGACTGGAGGAGCGCCTGGTACTCGAAGCTGGAGGTGCTGGGCCGCCCGTCCTCGAAGAAGTCCCCGGAGCGGTCGTTGCCCACCAGCAGCACCATGGGCTGGTAGCTCGCGTCGTAGCGCTGGCCGGGCTGGAAGCGGTGCTGCGCGTCCAGCATGGGGAACAGCGTGCGCCGGGGCCCGTGGCACTGCGCGCACACCGCGAAGCCCTCCTCCTTCGGCAGCTTCGCCGGCTGGATGATGTCCGCCGGCAGCTGCGACTCCGCGTGCCGCCCGCCGGGCCCGTGGCAGGACTCGCACGCGACGCCCGCGTCCGCGAACTTCGTCTCCCACTGGTGGCTCGCCCGGTCATAGCGCGCGTCCAGCCCCGTCACGTGGCAGTCCATGCACGCGTGCTGCGCGCTGCGGCGGAAGTTCGCCCAGAAGAACGGGTGGTCCGGCGTCAGCGCCCCCTGCTTCTTCTCCGAGTAGTCCACCCACTCGCCCTTGCCCGTCACGTGGAAGTACACCGGCAGCACCTGCCAGCGGCCGTCCGGCAGGAGCGTGATGGGGTCCTGCATCCGCTTGCCGCCCACCAGCCACTGCACCGGCCACTCGCCCAGGTTCCCGTCCGCGCCCCGGGTGCGCATCAGGTACCGGGTGCCGTCGCGGCGCATCCACGCCTCGCTGGACTCGCCCTTGAAGTGCGTGTTCGCGCTGAACGTGCCGGCCACGTACTGCTTCGTCGCGGGCGACAGCGCGCGCGCGTGCCAGTCGTGCTTCCAGCCGGTGTGCTGCTCCTCGTGGCAGTCCGCGCACACCTGCGAGCCCACGAAGGAGCTCGGCTGCGCGGCCGGCGCCTCCACCGTCTTCACCGGCACGGGCGCGGTGGCGCTGCCCGCGTCCACGGGCGCCGCGGGCGCCTGGGCCACGGGCGGGGACACCGCGGGCGTGGGCGCCGACGAGGGGCGCAGGAAGAAGAACAGGCCCGCCGCGAGGACCACCACCGCGAGGACGACAAGGACAGGACGAGAGGAGCGCATCCGGAAGGTGCCTCCCATGCTCCTCCCAAGCGCCGGGCGGCACAAGCGGCGCTCCGAGCAAGCCCTCCACCTCCAGTGGACAACGACCTCCCAGGGAGGGCTGCGGTCCCGGCAAGGCCTGGATTAGGGTCGGCCCCCAGCGAAGGGAGGCCGCGCCCATGCCCATGCGGTCCGTGAATGGAACCCGGCTGTACTACGAGGACACCGGCGGCACCGGGGACGTGGTCCTCTTCAGCCACGGGCTCCTCTGGAGCACCCGGCTGTTCGACCCGCAGGTGGAGGCCCTGCGCGGGCGCTTCCGCTGCATCGCGTACGACCACCGGGGGCAGGGCCAGAGCGACGTGCCCCCGGAGAAGGTCATCGACATGGAGACGGTGTACGCGGACGCGGTGGCGCTCATCGAGTCGCTGGGCGTGGCCCCCGTCCACTTCGTGGGCCTGTCCATGGGGGGCTTCGTGGGCCTGCGGCTCGCGGCGCGCCGGCCGGACCTGCTGCGCTCGCTGGTGCTGCTGGAGACGTCCTCCGACCCCGAGCCCGCCGCCAACGTGCCGCGCTACACCGCGCTCAACCTCGTCGCGCGCTACGTGGGCCTGGGCCCCGTCGTCTCGCCGGTGATGCGCATCCTGTTCGGCGCGTCGTTCCTCACCGACCCGGGCCGGGCGGAGGAGCGGGCGCTGTGGCGCGCGCGCCTCAAGGGCAACCGCCGCGACATCTACCGCGCCGTCAACGGCGTCATCCAGCGCAAGGGCATCCCGGAGGAGCTGCCGCGCATCCGCACGCCCACGCTCGTCATCGTGGGGGAGGAGGACCGCGCCACGGTGCCCCAGAAGGCGGAGCGCCTCCACGCCCTCATCCCCGGCTCGAAGCTGGTGCGCCTGTCGCGCGGCGGGCACTCGTCCACGGTGGAGGAGCCGGCGCTCGTCAACGCGGAGCTCGCCCCCTTCCTCACCCAGCACGCATCCGGTCAGGCCGCGCACGCGGGCTGACGCACGGTTAGCGAAGTCCCCAGGAGGGTTTCCCCATGCCTGTCGCGAAATGGAATGGCGCGGTGCTCGCGAAGAGCGACACCTACGAGACGGTGGAGGGCAACATCTACTTCCCGCCGGACAGCCTGGTGCGCGAGCACTTCAAGCCCAGCGCCACGCACACCACCTGCCCCTGGAAGGGCGAGGCCAGCTACTACTCCGTGGAGGTGGACGGCAAGACGAACGCCGACGCCGCCTGGTACTACCCGGAGCCCAAGCCGGCCGCGTCCAACATCCAGGGCTACGTGGCCTTCTGGAAGGGCGTGACGGTGGAGCGCTGACTCAGAGGCCCAGCAGGTACTTGCCCCAGCGCTTGCCGTTGCGCAGCTGGGTGACGACGAAGGCGGGGATCCACTGGAGCAGGTTCGCCTCCGGCTGCACGTCGTAGCCGCCGAGCAGGCCCGGATCGATGCGGTTGTCGTCCAGGTTCGTGGGGTAGGGCGCGGTCGGGCCGCCGAAGCACTCCCCGCGGGCGAAGAAGAGGTCCCACAGGGTGGCGGCCTCCGCGTGGTCATCCACCATGAGGCGCGTGTCCACGCCCAGCAGCGAGCCCACCAGCTTCCAGAAGTAGTACCAGCGCTGCTCGTTGTACTCGTAGCCCTTGTCCACCCACGCCTGCGCGACGATGTACGAGAACGTCAGCAGCGTGAACGCGACGGCGCTCTGGTTGTAGCAGCGCCGCCCGGTGTGGTGCGACCGGTAGTGGCCCAGCGCGGAGTTGTGCATCTGCGCCAGCAGCAGCGTCGTGGCCAGGGTGCGGGTGCTGTAGAGGCTGCCCCAGCCCATGCTCATGTTGCCGTAGAGGATGCGCAGCATGATCTGCGCGGTCTCGATGACCCGGCGGGACACGATGGCCTGGATGCGGCTGTGCGGGCGCTGCTCGA
The DNA here is from genome assembly GCF_041903675.1 of Corallococcus sp. RDP092CA. Lineage (NCBI taxonomy): Bacteria > Pseudomonadati > Myxococcota > Myxococcia > Myxococcales > Myxococcaceae > Corallococcus > Corallococcus sp. RDP092CA. The sequence continues at coordinate 56,234 of NZ_JAYESI010000036.1, forward strand.
ACAGGGCGGACACGTCCTTGTGGTAGTACGTGGCCTTGAAGGACACGCCCGCCAGTTCGTTGACGGACGTGGCCTGGAAGAAGACGTAGAAGGCCTCGTCGCGCGCGGCCTCGAAGTCGCGCAGGAACTGCGCGGAAGACGCCGCGCCCGTCACCGCCTGGGTGGCCACCGAGTGCGCCGTGCCATAGAGCACCTGCGCGATGCGGTGGTCGCTGTGCGAGTTGCCCCAGTAGCCGCTGATGGCGGAGAAGGCCTTCAGCGCCGGCCGCCACGCGGTGCCGTTCACGCCGGGCGTCGTCCGAATGTGCGTCTTCCAGTGCTGCCGCAGGTCCTCCATGAACTGCGGCTCCGCCGCGCTCATGATGCCGTACAGGCTGTTGGCCGCGGTGAGCGGGTCCCCCAGGATGGCGTCCAGGTTCTGGTGGCGGAAGGTGAAGGGCATGGATGTGCGGCTCCGGCGGCGCGGTCCCGCGCAGTCTAGGAAACTGTTGAGCCTGCAACAAACCGCCTGACCCGCAAAACCTGACACGTAGGGGACGTGACGGGGCGGTGCGGGAGGGGGCTGTCCTGGGCGGCGGGAGCGGCGATGCTGGGGCTTTTCGCGGGGCCGTGGCCCGCGTGGAGGAGCGGAGCCTTGGCGACGGTGTCCCTGCAGGACGTGCGCAAGGTGTACCGGGGGGGCGTGGCGGCGGTGAAGGGCGTGACGCTGGACATCGCGGACGGCGAGTTCGTGTCGCTGGTGGGCCCGTCCGGGTGCGGCAAGTCCACGACGCTGAACCTCATCGCCGGGCTGGAGGAGCTGTCGGGCGGGGAGCTGCGCATCGACGGGCAGGTGGTGAACGACCTGTCCCCGCGCGAGCGCGACATCGCGATGGTGTTCCAGAGCTACGCGCTCTACCCGCACCTGGACGTGGCGGGGAACCTGGCGTTCCCGCTGAAGGTGGCGGGCCTGGGCGCGAAGGACATCGACGCGCGCGTGCGCGAGGTGTCCGGCGTGCTGGGGCTGGAGGCGCTGCTGTCGCGCCGGCCGAAGGAGCTGTCGGGCGGGCAGCGGCAGCGCGTGGCGCTGGGGCGCGCGCTGGTGCGCCGACCGAAGGTGTTCCTCTTCGACGAGCCCCTGTCCAACCTGGACGCGGCGCTGCGCACGCAGATGCGCGGCGAGATCAAGAAGCTGCACGAACAGCTCAAGGCCACGTTCATCTACGTCACGCACGACCAGGCGGAGGCGATGACGCTGTCGGACCGCGTGGTGGTGATGAGCCAGGGGGAGGTGCAGCAGGTGGCCCCGCCGCGCGAGCTGTACGACGCGCCCGCGAACCTCTTCGTCGCGGGCTTCTTCGGCTCGCCGCGCATCAACCTGGTGAAGCCCCGGACGCTGGGCCTGTCCGGCGGTGACGAGGTGCTGGGCCTGCGCCCGGAGCACCTCCAGGTGGGGCGGGGCCCGCGGCCGGACGACGCGCGCGAGGGACGCGTGTACCTGGTGGAGCCCATGGGCGCGGAGGTCTGGGTGACGGTGGAGGTGGGCGGCGAGCGCCTGGTGGCGCGGGCGCCCGGGGACTTCCGCGCCTCCAGCGGGGACACGGTGTGGCTGCGCCACGACGCGCGGCACCTGCGCCGCTTCGACGCGAGGACGGGCCTCGCGGCCCCTCAGGCGTAGAGTTGGTCGCTCTCCACGATGGGCTCCAGCCGGTGCTGGAGGGCCGCCAGCCGCTCGTAGCGCTGGCGCAGCGCCTCCCTGAACTCGCCTTGAGAGGCTTGGGCGATCTCCTCCAGCAGCCTGTGCAGGGCGGAGTCCACGGCGTCCTTCAGCACGCGCGATTCATCGTTCGACAGTTCCAGCAGCATGGTGGCCTCCTGCGGCAACGTTAGGCACCGCGCCCCGAGGCCGCGCGCGGGGCAGCCATCCGACCGGGAGAGAAGGCGGCCTGGGGGCCCACCGGGCTGCCTGCCCGCGCGCGCACGGCGGCGGGAGCGACCCCACCCTGGGGGAGGACCCCATGAGCGCGAGGAGCGACGCGATGATTCACGCGGGAGACGTGCGCGAGGGCATGTCGGTGCGTGCCGCCGACGGACAGCCGCTGGGCCGGGTGGCGGGCGTGGGCGACACGCACTTCGAGCTGGAGCGCGGGCTGGTGCCCATTCCCCGGCGCGACTACCGGGTCGAGTTCAGCGACGTGGAGGCCGTCCGCGGGGAGGAGGTCCTGCTCAAGCCGGCGGACCACGCGCAGCTCACGCTGGAGGAGGACGACGACGGCGGCGCCCTGCCGCCGCGCCACAGCGCGGGCATGGACGCGGAGCCCACGAACGACCCCGTGGGTCCCATGCGGCACTGACGCGGCGCGGCCCCACGCCGCCTCCGGGAGGCAGGGATTTCCAACCCGGAGGGAGGGACAAGGCCCCGGAATTACAGGGGCTTGCGGGGCCTGGGTGTCAGACCGGCGCGTTAGACGGACCCCTCGGCCAGACGTCCCGGTGGGGTCATGCGACGGTTTTCGACATCTTGCGTCACGATGCTGTGGGGGTTGGGAGTGGTGTTCGCGTGTGGGCCCGCGCCGCGGGCGGATGCGGGCGGCGTGGAGGCGCCGGAGCCGGGCGTGCTGTCCACGCCCCGGCGGCTGTTGCCCTACGTCGCGTTGGAGGATGGGCGGGTGCTGGCGGCGGGAGGGCATGACGGCGGTCGCACGCTGGGCAGCTGCGAGGTCTTCGACCCGGACACGGGGCGGTGGCGGACCACGGGCGCGCTGCGCGAGGCGCGGCGCAACCACGCGGTGGTGCGGCTGCTGGATGGCCGGGTGCTGGCGGTGGGGGGCTCCAACGGCGTGGCGATGGGCGCGCTGGCGAGCGCGGAGCTGTACGCGCCGGACGCGGGCGTGTGGACGGCGGTGGCGCCCATGCGTGACGCGCGCAACGACCCGGCGGCGGTGGTGTTGCCGGACGGGCGGGTGCTGGTGGCGGGGGGAACGGACGTGGACCTGCGGCCGGTGCGCTCGGCGGAGCTGTTCGACTCGGCGACGGGGACGTGGAGTCCGGCGGAGGCGCCGGGATACGCGCGAGGTGGCGCGGGGACGGCGGTGGTGCTGCGCACGGGCCAGGTGCTCTTCGCGAGCGGCCTTCAGTCGGAGCTGTACGACCCTGTGACGGGCCGCTGGGAGAAGGCGGGCGCGGTGGGCGGCGCGGCGGGGACGCACCGGCTGGGGCACACCGTGACGCTGCTGCCGGACGGGCGCGTGCTGGTGGTGGGCGGCACGACGGCGCAGGCCTCGACGACGGCGGAGGTGTACGTGCCGGAGCGCAACGCCTGGGAGCAGGTGGAGGCGCCAGCGGCGCCGCGAGAGCACCACGCGGCGCTGGTGACGCCGGAGGGCTCGGTGCTGGTGGTGGGCGGCGAGCACGCGTCGCGGGGCACGCTGGACTCGGCGGAGCGCTTCGATCCGGTGAAGGGCCGCTGGACGCAGGCGCCCACGCTGCATGAGCCGCGAGGCGAGGCCGGAGCGCTGTGGCTGCGCCGGGGCACGGTGCTGGTGGTGGGCGGAGTGAACGAGCTGGGCACCCTGGCCACGAGCGAGGAGTACGTCCCCGCCCCCGCCGTGGCCCAGGTCGCGCCAGGCGAATAGCGAACGGGCGACTGGCACCGGAGGGCGGTGCCGGTTTCACGAGGCGGCGGTGACGATGCCTCATGCCTCACGGGAATCCTGCTCTCACCCCTGGGCTCTTGTGGCTCGTGATGGCGCTCGACGGAGGCTGTGCCTCCGTGCCTCCCTCGGAGCTTCGGGCGGATCATTCGCGCGGTCCCGGCAGCTTCTGCGCGCTGAACCCCGAGGGCTGCTCCCCACCGCCCGCGTCCACTCCAGGAACGTTCGACCTGGACTCCTGCTTCAAGGCCTGCGACGCGGGAGGCGCGGCCCTGGAGTCATACTGCCGGAGCCTCGCCGAGACCTGGCAGCGGCAGCTCTGCTGGTCTGTCGTCCAGGGCTCGAAGGCGGCATGCAAGGGCATGTGCTCGCGCATCAACGCCTGCGTCTCCTACTCCACCGCCTGCCCCCCGGATGAAGGGTAAGGAGCTGTCCATGAACCCGGGTCCTCCGCACCATGCCTCCATCGACGACCCCGTGGCCGATGACTACTGGTCCTTCGAGGACGACCACGGGCACAAGCACGTCTCCCGCGTCACCCTGGGCCGGCCCAGGCCCATCCCCCAGGATGCTCATGGGGACTGGTACTGCCCGTTGATCATCGGCCACGCGGTGCCCATCGCCATCAGCATGGTGGGCGTCGGTCCCGTGGATGCCTTGCTCAATGCCGCGCGGTTCGTCCGCGAGCACTTCCACGAACTGCGCAAGGTCAGCCCCCGCGCCACCCCGCCAGGCTCCACGGATTCGAAGTGAAGCCAGGACAGCGTGTCTGGCTTTTCCATGAATGACTGACAACGGCGGCGCCGCGCGGCCTTTTGCTCCGCGCGGCGCACCGGGGCGCGTGACAGACTGCGCGCCCATGCGCTCCTGGAAACACCTGCTCGTCGTCCCGCTCGTCTGTTCCTCCGCCTGCGCCACCGCGCCCGCCGCCCCCTCGAAGCCCGAGGCGGCCGCCGCGCCGGCCGCGCCCGCCGCCGTGGCCCCCGCCGCGCCGGTGCGCCCCTTCGGCACGCTGCGGGAGCAGGCCGCCCGCCAGCAGGCGTGGCTCCAGGAGCGGCTGGAGATCGGGCTGCCCCAGCTCATGCGCAAGTACGGCGTGCGCATGTGGGTCGTCCCCATGCGCGAGTACAACGAGGACCCCGTCTTCAAGGCGCTCGTCGCCCCCACCACCTTCTCCGCCCGCCGCCGCACCATCTACGTCTTCTTCGACCGCGGCGCGGACAAGGGCGTGGAGCGGCTGGCGCTGGGCGGCAGCACCCAGGGCGGCCTCTATGAGGCCCGCCGCGCCCCGATGATGGTGGACCGCGGCGGCTCGCAGCGCGCCGCGGAGCTCCTGGGCCCCGAGCAGTGGCTGCTCCTCAAGCAGGTCGTGGAGGAGCGCAAGCCGGACTCCATCGCCATCGACGTGTCCCCCGCCATCGCCTTCGCGGACGGCCTCACCCACGGCGAGTACGAAGGCATGGCCCAGGCCCTGGGCCCCACCTGGGTGAAGCGCCTCAAGCCCGCCGGCGGCCTGCCCCTGGACGTGCTCGGCTGGAGGAGCGCGGACGAGGTCCGCTTCTACGCCGACCTCCAGCAGTACGCCTGGAACCTCATCCAGACCGCCTTCTCCAACGCCGTCATCACCCCCGGCACCACCACCACCCAGGACGTGGAGTGGTGGATGCGCCAGCGCCTGGCCGACGACGGCCTGGACACCTGGTTCCAGCCGGACGTGGACGTGCAGCGCCAGGGCGCCACGGACGAACAGCTGGGCGACAGCCCCGTCATCCAGCGCGGCGACGTGCTCCACTGCGACTTCGGCGTCACCGCGCTGCGCCTCAACACCGACACGCAGCACATGGGCTACGTGCTGCGCGATGGAGAGACGGACGCCCCGGAGGGCCTCAAGGCCGCGCTCAAGGCGTCCAACCGGCTCCAGGACATCGTCACCGGTGAGATCAAGCCGGGCCGCACCGGCAACGAGGTCCTGCGCGCCTCGCTCGCGCGCATGAAGTCCGAGGGCATCAACGGCACCGTGTACTCACACCCCATTGGCCTGCACGGCCACGGCGCCGGCCCCATGATTGGCATGTGGGACCGCCAGGAGGGCGTGCCCGGCAACGGCGAGCACAGGGTGATGCCCAACTCCTGGTTCTCCATCGAGCTGCAGGCCACCAGCCCCGTGCCGGAGTGGAAGGACCAGCCCGTGCGCTCCGCCCAGGAGGAGGACGTCGTCGTGGACGCGGACGGCGCCGTGCGCTGGGCGCTCCAGCGTCAGACGTCCTTCCACCTGGTGCGCTAGCGCGGCGCGCCCGTCATGGACTTGAGCAGCGTCACCAGCGCCTGCTTCTCCTCGCTGCTCAGGTCCAGCTTGACGATGGTCTCCGTGCGCACGCCGGCGAAGGTGCCCTCCGGGTCCCCGCCCTCGTTGTAGAAGTCGACCACGTCCTCCAGCGTCTTCTCCGCGCCGGTGTGCATGTACGGCGCGGTCAGCGCCACGTTGCGCAGGGAGGGCGTGCGGAACGCGCCCTCCACCTCCGTGGGCTTGCTCTGCGCCTGCGCCTTCAGCGTGGACAGCCGCGCCGCGTCCGTGCCGCCCGGCGCGTCGCTGTAGGCCCCCGCGGCGTTGAACTGCCAGGACACCAGCGCGTCCACCGCGTCCGCCTGCCCGCGCCGCCCCGCGCCGGAGTCCTTCACCCCCAGGTTGTGGAACTTGTCGTCCGACAGCGAGCGGCCCTTGTGGCACACCACGCACTGGCCCTTGCGCACGAACGTCTTCAGGCCCAGGTACGCCGGGTCCTTCTCCTGCGTGCCGGCCTCCACCGCCTGGAGGAAGCGCCGCACGTCCGCGTCGAAGGGCGCGTCGGTGCGGTTGAGCGTGCGCTGGTACGCCGCCAGCACCTTGCCCACGTTCGCCATCAGCCGGTCCGGGTCCGACTCGTCCGCGGGCGCCCTGCCGAACAGCTGCGTGTACGCCGTCGTGTACGAGGCCTCCGCCGCCAGCCGCGCGCGCACCACCGCCGCGTCCGAGTCCATCTCCAGCGGGTTCGTCAGCGGCAGCACCGCCTGCGACCAGAGCCGGTCCGCCCGGCCGTCCCACATGAACCAGCGGCTGTAGCCGATGTTCAGCAGGCTGGGCGGGTTGCGCTCGGTCTGGTGGCCTCCGCAGCCCTCCGCCGACGCCGTCTCCACCGTGTAGGACTCACCCGTGTGGCAGCTCTTGCAGGACACCGTCCCGCAGCGCGACAGGCCCGGGTCCTCGAACAGCCGCTGGCCCAGCGCCGCCGCGTCCGCGTTGTCCGCCCACTTGTTGGTGGGGTCCGCCTCCGGCTTCGCGCTCTGCGTGTGCAGGGAGCTCAGCTGATCCAGCTCGTCGTCGGTGGGGAAGGGCACTTCGGATTCGCAGCCCGTCCCCAGCAGGGCCAGGGCGAGCACGGCGGTACGCGGACGGAGACCGGTCATGGGCCGGGGCAGCTTCGCGCCCTTGTGTTCAGCAATCAATGGTCCCCGCCCCCCCCGCCAGGCATCCAGCCATCCCCGCATGGAGGCCGGGGAGACCCACTCAGGGCTCGCCCCGGCCTTCACGGCGTGAAGCCGTCAACGGACCTTCGGTCGCGCTACTCGCAGGCCAGCTTGAAGCTGACCACCGGCGCGGAGAACTTGGCGATCGTCATCTTCGTGGGGCCCGGGGTGACCGTGGGCGCCGCGCCGTTGGCGCACTTGAGGCTCGCGTCCGCCGCCAGCTCCACGTTCAGCTCCTTGCCATCCGGCAGCCCGCTCACGTTGAAGCTGCAGCGGTTGTTGCGGCTCTGCTTCACCTCGCCCCAGCCCAGCGCCACCGCGTCACCCTCCGTCACCTTCACGCGCACCGCCGAGCACGGGTCGCCCGAGAGGCCGGTCGCCGGGTACGTGATGCTGCCCGTGACCGTGGCGTTGCCCGCGCGACCCGCGGCCGCCGCACCGCTCGAGGAGGCGCAACCCGTGGCGGCAACGACGAGGGCGGCAACAGCAATTCGCAACATGGATATCCTCAATTCAAGAATGTGATGGTTTTTGCGTCGGCAGGCTGCCTTCCCAGCAGCCATTGGCGCGCGCCACGTACAATTCCGGCGCGCTTTCATTCCACGTGTCAGCGCATTCCCGATTGCCTCACGCGGAGCATTTTTTCGCGCTCCAACAGCCACGCTCCGCGTCCGTGCTGCGCGCTCCACGCCTCCCAGTTCGTGAGAAACGCGCGCCTCATTGCAGCCGCAGCAAGGCGTCACGCGCGCGCACCAGGCCATGACCGAAAGCGGGGTCCCGGCCCGGGGTTCCCAGGTCTCGCGCGGAAGTCTCCAGGGCGTCACGCACCTGTTGCGGGGTGAGGTCGGGCCGGGCGCTCCAGAGCAGCGCGGCCACGCCGCTCACGTAGGGCGCGGCCATGGAGGTGCCGGAGACGTGGGTGTAGTCCGTGGGGACCAGGGAGATGCGCGCGTCGTTGCCCAGCCGCTCGCGCAGCACGGTGCTCGCGGCCTGGTTGACGCTGACGGCGGGGGCCCAGTGGCCGTTGCGGGGCAGGGAGAGGATGTCCACCGCGCCGCCCGCGGGGGCATCGTCGGAGCCGAAGATGACGGCGCTCGCGCCCTGCATCATCACGTTGGCCATGGCCTGGGACACGGGCACCGCGCCCGGCCGCACGTAGGCGACGAAGCCGTCACAGGTCGCGTCCAGGCACGAGGCCAGGGTGTCGCCCAGGCCACAGTCCACCAGCCGCCCCGCGGTCTCGCCCGTGGGCGAATACAAGAGCGAGCGCGACATGGGGGACGTGTCGTCCAGGGACATCTGCGCGAAGGCGCCCAGCCCGCGCGGGAAGGTGGACAGCACGTCCACGCCGGGCGCCACCAGCCCCAGCTCCGCGCCCCCGTTGGAGAAGCCCGCGCGCTTCTCGTTCGCGTCCACCGCGCCCACCGCGAGCACGGACGGGTCGGACGCGGGGTACAGCACCGGGCCGCCCTGGTTGCCCGCGGCGGCCACCACCAGCAGGCCGTGGTCCTGCAACGCGCGGAACGCCTCCACCGTGCTGCGGGTGGGCGCGCCGCCGCCCAGCGACAGCGACACCACGCGCGCGCCCTGCGCCTCGCACCACTCCATGGCGGAGAGGACCACGCTCATCTGCGTCTGCCCGGACAGGTCCAGCACGCGGGCGATGAGCAGCGACGCGTTGGGGGCCACGCCCACCATGCCGCCCTCCGTGCCGCGCGGGCCGGTGACGCCGCCGTGGCCCATGCGCGCCGCGATGATGCCCGCCACGTGCGTGCCGTGGCCCTGGCCCCACTGGCCCTGGGGGCCGCGGTCGCTGGCGTCCTCGTCGTCGTCCACGAAGTCATGGCTGCCCACCACCGCGCCCTGGAACTCCGGGTGGTCCATGTCCAGCCCGCTGTCGATGACGCACACCTTCACGCCCTCGCCCGTGGGCGCGCCCACGTCCAGCACGCCGTCTCCGTCCGCGTCCCACACGTCCGGGGCCTGCACCAGGCGCAGGCCGTCCGTGTACTCGTCCGGCGGCATGGAGAGGGCGGCCGTCACCTGGCGCGGCAGCGGCGCGAGCAGCCCGGGCGCCAGGCCCTGGGCGCTCCAGAGCTGGTCCGCCTCGATGCTCTCCACCAGGTCGCTGCGCTCCAGGACGAGGCGCTCCTCGGGCGTCACGCGCGCGGCCACCGCGGGGATGTTGCGGTAGACGACGCCCACCTTCGCGCCGGTGCTCGCGGCGAGGCCGGCGCCGGACGCCGAGACGCCCGACGCGTGCGTGCGGTCTCCCCGGCGGAAGCGGATGATGACCGGCTCGCGCCCGTCGTCATGCCCCCGCGAGGGCAGGTCCCCGGCCAGCTCCTGGCGGACCGCCATCCCTCCGGCGACGACCCCCGGGCACACGTGTCCCTGCGCGGTGGCGCGCGAGGGCGACTCCGGCGCACACGCAGCCAGCGCCAGCAACCCGACGACCTCCCAGTGCTTCATGACGCGGACTCCTTCCGAGCAGGACGCCCCTCCCGAGGGCGGTCCCCCGCACGGCGGCGGACCGGGAGGAGCCCGCCCCCCTCACGCAGGAAGGAAGCGGCGTGCTGCCTTGAGGGAACGCATCCCCGCGCGGGTCCGCATCGGCTTCGAGCCTCCAGGGCGGCCCGGACGTGCGCGGGTGCACAGCCGAGCTGTTGTCAGGTGGAACACGGGCTCGGGAATTCCGTTGGCTCCGGGACTTTCTCTTTTTGGCGCCAGCGGTGTCGGGGAGGCAGGGGAGGGAGGGCGGCGCGTGGCGCGCGGCTTGATTCCATGGGGGAGTCCATGCTGCGCTCCGGAGCGTCCAATCCATGAGCACCGCACCCACAGAGTCCCCCCGCTTCTTCGGGCGCTACGAGCTCGTCCACCTCCTGGGCCAGGGCGGCATGGGGGAGGTGTACCTGGCGAAGCTGTCCGGGGCGGCGGGCTTCGAGAAGCCCTGCATCGTGAAGACCATCCTCCCGGGCCTGGTGAAGGACCGGCAGTTCCTGGATCGGTTCCATCACGAGGCCAAGGTGCTGGTGCACCTGGTGCACTCCTCCATCGCCCAGGTGTACGACATGGGCGAGGCGGACGGCACGTACTACATGGCCCTGGAGTACGTGGCGGGCGTGGACCTGGGCTACCTGCTGGAGCAGGCCCGGGGGCAGGGGCGGGCGGTGCCGGCGCCGGTGGCGCTCTACATCGGCCAGCGCATGGCGGAGGGGCTCGGGTACGCGCACCGCAAGACGGGCACGGACGGCGAGCCCCTGGGCATCGTCCACCGCGACGTGTCCCCGCACAACGTGATGGTGTCGTACGAGGGCGAGGTGAAGGTCATCGACTTCGGCCTCGCCAAGTCCACCGCGCGCAGCAAGTACACGCTGCCGTCCACGGTGATGGGGAAGCTGGGCTACATGTCCCCGGAGCAGGTGCGCGCCGAGCCCCTGGATCACCGCAGCGACATCTACTCCTGCGCGGTGGTGGTGTGGGAGATGCTCGCGGGGCGTGGGCTCGTTCCCCACGGCACCGTGGGCGAGATGATGGCGGCCATGTCGAACCCGGTGGTGCCGCCGCTGGCGGACTTCCGTCCGGACGTGGAGCCATCGCTGGAGGCGGTGCTGCGCCGCGCGCTGGCGCCGTCACCGGCGGACCGGTACCCGCGGGCGGACGACTTCGCGCGGGCGCTCAACGCGGAGCTGCTCAAGTCCGGGACGCCCATGGGGGCGGAGGAGGTGGGGGAGTTCGTGCGCGCGCTCTGCCCGGAGGCCTTCGCCGAGCAGCGCAAGCTGACGTCCGGCGTGCATGGGGAGCGGCGCACGCCGTCGCCGGCGCCCCGGGGCGGTTCGGGCACGGGGCTGTATGGCGGTGGCGCCGGGAGCGGCGCGGCCCCGGACGCGGTGGCCTTCGAGGCCACGGCGCTGAGGACCGTGGAGCCGCCCGCGGGGAGCCGGCCCCAGACGGCGCGCATCGACGTGGACGGGCCGGCGCTCGGGCCGGGGGGCACGTTCGTGTCCCATCCGTCGCCGGGGGGCAGCGGGGCGTCCCCGTCCGTGACGGGCTCGGGAGGCGTGGCCCCGTCCACGCAGGGCTCGGGCGTGTCGGGTTCGGGCGGCGTGGCGCGGAGCACGGACGAGGTGGACGCGGCCGCGCTGGGCGCGACGGCGGTGCACCTGCCGGCGGCGCCCTCCCAGGGGGCCGTGGCGGCGGCGGGCCCGTCCGGGCAGGCCCCGGCGCGACCCGAGCGCCGCGGTCCGGTGGCGCGGGTCGCCGTGGCGGCGCTGCTGCTGGTGGGCGCCTCCGTGGGCATCACCGCCTACGTGCTGCGCCCGGAGACGTCCGCGCCACCCGTCGCGCCCCCGGCGCGGCCCCCGGCCGAGCCGGTGGTGGCCGCCGAGCCTCCGAAGGTGGAGCCGCCCCCGGCGGCGTCGCCCGCGGAGCCTCCGCCCGAGGCCGCGGTGGACCCGGGCGGGGTGGCGAGCGCGGAGGCGCCGGAGGAGAAGCCCGAGCCGGTGGCGAAGCCCTCGTCCGAGCCGAGGCCCGCCGCCGGGGCGAAGCGGCCCACGCCGCGCCCCGCCGAGCTGGTGCCCGGGCACCTGCCCGTGGCGAAGATCGGCGAGACGGGCGGCGGCCAGCGCGTGGTGAACGCGGCGGTGCCCTCCGGCACGGTCGCGGGCACGGTGTTCAAGGTGGTGGGGCCTCCGCAGAAGGGGACCCGCAAGCGGCCGGTGCTGGGGACGGCGACGGTGGAGTACATCCACCCGAGCCGCGAGCGCATGACCCTGCGGCTGGACGCGGACGCGGACGCGGCGAAGGAGCCGCGCTTCGTGCTGATGACCGTGCGTTCCCCGGGGCCGACGCTGCCCGCGCCCGTGGCCGAGCCGGCGCCGGTCGCGGAGCCGGCGCCCGAGCCGAAGCCGGTGGAGCGCTCGCGCCTGCTGGGACAGGCGGAGGTCGATGGCCTCCTGGGGACCGGCTTCAAGAGCACCCTCTATGTGATCAGCTCCGACACCCGCACCTGGCACAACTGCGCCATCGTCCTGAACGGACGGAAGGAGGCGCGGATGGCGCGGCTGGAGCCCTACCAGACGCACACGGTCAAGGTGGAGGAGCGCTACTTCAAGGTGAACAACAAGGCGCCCGCCGTGCCGGAGAAGGCCGTGTGGGTGAGCTGCGACGAGGGCGAGGACACCTTCGCGCTGCGCAAGCGCTGAGGCGGAGGGCCCGCGAGCCGCGCGGGCTCGCGTGACGGCTCAGGGCCCCAGCCGCGCGGCGGCCACGGGGCACTCGTTGCGCAGGAACTCCGCCACCTCCGAGTCGCCGCTGTTCGCGTTGCGCACCGCGCGGGACAGCGACGTGCGGCACTGCCAGGTGACCTCGCGCGTGCCGTGGCAGCAGTGCCACCCGGTCAGCGTGCGGTCCAGGTACTGGAGCATCTCCTGGCGGGTGGGCGTGACGATGCTCCACACCGCGCCCGCCAGCAGCAGCAGCCCCACGAGCGGCAGCGGCAGGCTCCGCGCCCAGCCGCGCAGGCCGCCCGGGAGCCGGGCCGCGTGCACGCCCAGCTGCGCGTCCAGCGGCCGGCGCTGGAGCACCAGCTGAAGCACCAGCTCCACCGGCGCGGTGAGCGCGCGCAGGAGCCCCGTCCCCAGGCCCGGCACCCGTCCGTCCGCGCGCTCCAGCTTCAGGCCCAGGACGTGACGGCCCGGAGAGAGGCCCGTCAGCCCTCCCGCGCAACACAGCACCACCCAGGAGGCCCCCATGGTGAACCCCAGCAGCGCGGCCGTGGACACCCACTCCGCCGCGCGCACCGCGCCCCAACCCACGAGCGCCGCGCCCGTGAGGTCCAACGCATCCGCCACCCAGAGCCGGTTCTGGAACCGGGCCTCGGTGGGCGGAGTGTCCATGGAGAACAGCGTCCCGTCGCTCATCAGCCTCTCTCGTGTACGAGCGGGGCGCGAGCATAGGCGGCCCGCCGTGCACAGGCGCGCTCCAAAAACGCCGGGCCCGGGATGCCCGGGACGGAGGAACCCGGCTACAGGTCCAGCACCAGCCGCTTGGACCGGGCGCGCGAAACGCAGACCAGCATCCGCGCATTCCCGGCGGGCTCCTGCTGGAAGAACGTGTCACGGTGGTCCGGCGTGCCCTCGCACACGCGGGTGACGCAGGTGCCACAGGAGCCGGCCTCGCAGTCGCTCTCCACCTTCACGCCGTGGGTGCGCAGCACGTTGAGCACGCTCTTGCCGGCCGGCACGCGCAGCACCTGGCCGGTGCTCTTGAGCGCCACCTCGAAGTCCTCCTCGGGGGTCGCGTGGGTGGCGGACGTGCCCTCCGCGGTGAAGGCCTCGAAGTGCACCTTCTCCCAGGGCCACTTGTGCAGCGTGGCCGCCTCGCGCACGGCCTTCATCAGGCCCGCCGGGCCGCAGCAGTACAGCCGCGTGCCCGGGCCGCGCGTGGCGAGCAGCGCCCGCACGTCCAGCCCCTTCGACGGGTCGCCCCCGTCGTGGTGGAGGTGCACGCGGCCCGCGAAGGACGGCGTGGACAGCAGCTCCATGAACGCGGTGCGCTCCGCGTCGCGCGCGCAGTAGTGCAGCACCCACTCCGCGCCGGTGCGCTCCAGCACGCGCGCCATGGCCAGCAGCGGCGTGATGCCGATGCCGCCCGCGATGAGCACGTAGCTGCGCCCGTACAGGAGGGGGAAGTCGTTGATGGGCTCGCTCACGGTGAGCGCGTCGCCCTCGCGGACGTTCGCGTGCATCGCCTTGGAGCCGCCGCGGCCGTTGGCGTCGCGCTGCACGGCGATGACGTAGCGGTGGGTCTCGCCCGGGTCGTTGCAGAGCGAGTACTGGCGCATGCCGCCCAGCCCCGGCACCTGCACGTCCAGGTGGGCGCCGGCCTCGAACCCGGGCAGCGCGCTGCCGTCCTGGGAGACCAGCTCGTAGGCGTGGATGCCTTCCGCCTCGCGGGTGATGCGCGCCACCCGGAGGCGCAGCGTGTTCGTCGTCACGGTATTGCCCCTGTTCCCTTGCCCGCCGCCCGCGCGAGACCGATCTGGCCGCGCACGGTGTGCACGCCCGGGCTGGCCGGGGAGTGGGAACCGGGTCGGTTTTTGCGACGGGTTCCGGACACTCGGGGCCCGCCGCTCGGCTGCCCTCCGTCCGGACGCGGGGGCCGGACGGAGGGGCGTGGGCGCGGCCGGGAATCCATCCCCACCCTTCACTCCGTGCCGCGCTGCGCCAGCGCCTCCAATAGGGGGCCGGGCGCCATCGCGATGGGGGCGGCGCGGCCCCCCGCTTCGATGGAAGGGAGACGGCCAATGGATGCCATCACGTTGCTGAAGGCGGACCACAAGACGGTGGAGCAGCTGTTCCGCAAGTTCGAGAAGGCGGGGGACCACGCGCTGGCGCACAAGCGCAAGCTGGTGGACGAGCTGGTGCGTGCGCTGTCCGTCCACGCCGCCATCGAGGAGCAGGTCTTCTACCCGGCGGTGCGCGCGCGGTCGGAGGACCTGGCCGAGGACGTGCTGCGCTCGCTGGAGGAGCACCACGTGGTGAAGTGGTTGTTGTCGGAGCTGGACACGCTGCCGCCGGAGTCCGAGCGCTTCGACGCGAAGGTGCACGTGCTGATGGAGAACGTGCGGGCGCACGTCACGGAGGAGGAGCAGTACCTCTTCCCGGAGGTGAAGAAGGTCTTCAAGCCGCAGGAGCTGCGGCAGGTGGGCGCGGCGCTGGAGCTGGCGAAGAAGGGCGCGCCCACGCATCCGCATCCGGCCGCGCCAGACACGCCGCCGGGCAACCTGCTGACGGGCGCGGTGGCGGCGGTGATGGACATGGGCAGGGACGCGCTGCGCGTCGCGCGTCGCAAGGCCGTCACGCAGGTGCGCAAGGCCGCGCCGCGTCCGCTGCGCAAGCCGCTGGAGGCGATGATGCCCATGGACCCGGCGGGCGAGTCGCTTCACTGAGCGAGCGTCCGGCGCTGGACGCCCCGGGGCGGGTGAATGTTCGCCGGCGCTGGGGCGTCCCAGGGGCATGAGAGGCTTCGCGCCAGCCGCGCGAAGGTGCTCGGGCCTTGGGAAGGAGGCGCCATGTCCGCTGTTCGCAGGGTGTTGACGACGTTGGTGGTGCTCGCGGGGTTCACGGCCGCGGCGCAGACGCAGGTCCCGTCGCCGGGCTCACCGCAGCCCCGGCCGCCCGTGGATCCGCAGGTGCGCACGCTGCGCGTGGAGGGCACGGGGGAGGTGAAGGCGCAGCCGGACGAGGCCTTCATCGACGTGGCGGTGGAGACGTCCGCCCCGAACGCGAAGGCGGCGGGTGAGGAGAACGCGAGGCGGATGGAGAAGGTGCTCGCGGCGCTGACGGGCGCGGGCATCGCGAAGCGGGACCTGCAGACGCGCAACTACAACGTCTATCCCGAGTACACGCCGGCGCCGCCGCAGGGTGGGGAGCCGAAGCTGAAGGGCTACCGGGTGAGCAACCTGGTGAGCGTGCACGTGACGGACCTGTCCAAGGTGGGGGGCTTGTTGGACAAGGCGTTGGCGGCGGGGGCGAACCGGGTGGACTCGGTGCGCTTCGGGTTGAGTCGCGAGGACGCGGTGCAGGGCGAGGCGCTGCGTCAGGCGGTGGTCCGCGCGCGCAAGTCCGCGGAGGTGCTGGCCGCGTCGCTGAACGTGAAGCTGGGCGCGGTGCTGGACGCGAGCACGGTGACGGAGGCGCCGCGCCTGTACCCGGCCACCTTCGCCATGGACATGGCCGGGGCGCGCGCCGCGCCCTCCACGCCCATCCAGCCGGAGGAGCAGACGGTGCAGGCGAAGGTGACGCTCATCTTCGCCATCCAGTAGTTCCGGGAGTCACAAGGCCAGCAATCTCAACGGCTTGCCGGGGTGCTGCGTTGTCGGGGGATCGTCATGTGCCCCCAATGTGCCCCTCTGGCGCGGTCAGGCCAGAGCGGCGCGGTTGGGCGAAGCGGGCGCGTCGAGCTGTTGGACGGCGCGCTCCTTCGTTTCCGGGGAGAGATGGGCGTACCGCATCGTCATTTCGAGGGTGGCGTGACCCATCAGTTCCTGGATGACCTTGAGCGGGACGCCGCGCATGGCGAGGTGGCTGCCGTAGGTGTGGCGGAGGTCATGCCATCCGATGCGGCCCTGTTCGCGGGTGATGTCCGCCCACCGCAGGCAGCGCTCAAGGGGCCTCCTCATCAGACCATCGGTGAGGGGTTGGCCGTCCTCCTGACAGAACACGTAGGCCCCTCGCAGGTGCCGGTGTCCTTTGAGGGTTTCGACCGTTGAAGTGGGGAGGTCCACCGTCCGCTCGCATCCGCCCTTGGGCGGTCCCTCTTCTCCCTTCGTGCGGGTGCGCCGGACCTGGAGTTTGCCGCGCTGCAAGTCCAGGTCGTTCCACTGGAGCCCCATCAGCTCTCCCTCGCGGAGCCCCGTCTTGATGGCGACGAGAATCAGCGTCCTCCACTCAGGTTCGGCATGGGCAACCAACCGCTCGGCCTCCTCGAAGGTGAGGAAGTCGAAGGGAGGCTTCGCCACCTTGAGGAGCTTCACGCGTGGAACATGGGCGATGACGCCCTGCTCCTGCGCCAGCGTGAGCAGCTTGTGCAGCACCGTGAGGGTGTTGTTGATGTACCGGGGGCTCATGGGCGGTGGCCCGGAGCCCTTGCGCAAGCGGAGGGCCGCCCGTGAGGGGGCTTCCTTCCGTGCCCGCGCGCCTGAGTGCTTCTTGCGCATGGCGGCCTTGAAGTCCTCGACCTCCGCGAGGCCGATGGAATCCAGTGCCATTGCCCCGAAGAATGGGCGGATGTGGTCGTCCAGGATTTGCCGCTTGCTGATCAGGGTGCTGCCCTTGTTGTTGTTCTCGCTGTACGTGATGAAGCGCGGCTCGAACTCCGCCAGCGTGACGACGCGCTTCTCCGTGGGCTGCTCCTTTCCGAAGGTCCCGGTCAGCAAGGCGTGGCGGACCTGACGCTCGTACTCCTCCGCGCCCCGACGGGTGTTGATGGGCGATGCCTTGCGGACTCGCTCCACCTTCCCGCTGGGGTACTGGTACTTGACGTCCACCCACCACGCCTCCTCCACCTTGCCCTCCTTCGTTTTCCACTTCCGCAGTCTGACGCTCATGGCTTCACTCCGAGCGCAGGACCGCCGTTACCCGGCCGCCATGCTAGCAGCGCGTCGCGGTGGATGCGGAGCACTCTGCCGAGGCGGGCGATGCCGGGCACCTGCCCGAGACGGATGGCCTCGTACAACGTCTTGCGGTTCACGCGCAGGAGCGCGGCGGCTTCTTCCACGGTGAGGAACTCGGGCACGGCGGGGCCCTGGTTGGTGGCGGTCATCGGCATGGCTCGACCTGGGGGCGCTGGAGGGAAGCAGAAGGAGAGACAGGAGTCGCGCTCGGGCGTGACATGTCGCGGCCCGCTTCGAATGGAACGACCACGGCCTCGGACGGGTTCGTGTCGCTGTTCCCTTGGTGCCATGGGGGCAGCCACCCTCGGGCCTTGCTGTCCCGCACCTCAAGCCACCCTGCGGACTTCAGCGCGTTCAGGAAGGTCCGTTTCTGGGGAGGGTGCTTCTGGCCAACCAACCGGCAGAACCCCACCACGGCGGCGAAGAGGACATCGTTCACGAGCGCCTTGGTCTTTCCGACCACGGGCCCTTGAGGCGCATGGAGGTACGAGGGCGCGTGGGGGCTCATCTGCGCCCAGTCAAGGAGCTGCCGATCCGGCGCAGGGGTTTCGTTCAGCTCGCGGAGGAACTGCTCCGTCACGGGCTCGCTGAGCTGCTGAAGCTCGCTCCGCGACACGTTCTCGTGGGGACGGCGGACACGCCGGAGGTTCACGGCGCGGGTGCTCACTTCATGTGCGAAGGCGGCCACCTGTTGCATGAACTCAGGGGTGAACGCGTCGTCCTCTCCTGGGGCATGCAGGGACTCCAGGAACTCACGGTGCGTCATGCCGAGGTCCGTGTGCACGTACTCGGCGGGCTTGGTCTTGTTGTGGAACACCGTCCAGCGCCGGTCGCTCTCCTCGATTTCGATGGGCTTCGTGCGATTGGTCGCGGCGAGCAGCGCGGCGCGGTTCACGGCGGGCGTGCGTGCGACGCCCTTGCTCTCCAGGAAGACCTCCCCATCCGTGATGACGGCCTTCAAGCCATCCCCCAGGGAACCGCCGCGTTTGTGGTTGTCGAGTAACTCGTTGGCGAAGATGAGGAGCTTGGTGGCGTAGTGGGTGTTGTAGGGCTTGGCTAGGTCAGGCTCTCCAATCTGGACGCAGTTCGCCGGGCCCAGCAGGTGCGCCAGGATGCGGTAGAGCACGTTCTTTCCCGAGCCCGGGGGCCCTTGGAAAAGGATGGCGGTACCGGGGCGGGCGCCGGGGTTCTGCGCCTTGAACGCCACCCAGTTGAGCAGCCAATCGAGCCCCGCCTCATCCTCCGCGAGCCAGAGGAGCACTCGCCGCACCAGGGGCCACTCGCCGGGGGTAGGAGCCAGTTTGGGGGGCTCCCAGAGATTCACTCCGAGCATCCCGTCCTGACGCAGCAGCAGCTCCGGCGCGTTGGGCCTGCATTCAATCTCCATGACGCCCGCGCAGACGTCCTTCAAGTTCGGCGACGCAGCCAGCGGGCTGACACTTCGTGCCCATGTGTCTCGTGGGGGGAGGATGTTGCGCAGGATGAGGTAGTCCTCGGCTGCCTTCTGGGTCAGGAACTCCGTGCCGAAAGAGCGGCCATCCGGCCTGCGCGCGAGGTAGCGCTCCAGTGGGACGACCTTCACCAGCGGTAGCTTGGCGACTTCGGCGCACGCGGCTTCGATGTCGGCTGCGGGCGCTTCGTCAGCAAGAGTGATGTCCGTCGTCATCGCGTCCCTCCAGGGCGCTGGCGCGAGGAGGCAGCGAGGACCAGGGTTCGACGCCACGCCTCTTCTTCGGCGGCCCGTTGCGCCTCCTTCTGGCGGTTCCACTGCTGGAGCTTGGCCCGAGCACCTCGCAGCCCTCGCAGGGCTTCGCCCCACACGTTGCGGCCCGGCTCCAGACACGCGAGCGCATCGAGCGAGCGCCGGGCGATGTGGAGGAGGCTCTCGGAGCTTTCCTCCGGTTCCGCGACCCTCGCGAGCATCTCCGTGAGCCGGTTGATGCCGAGGTGCCGCTGGCCGTCGAGCATGAGCACTTCGCCAGCGTCCAACTGCGTGAGGACGGTGAGGTAGCCAGGATTCTTGAAGCGCCGGAGCCGTGCGCGCACGGCTGGGAGGTCCGCTGTCTGGGCTCCTTCCACCTGTGCTTCGCTGGGACGCTCGGCGTAGCGGGCGAAGGGCTGTCGCAGCAACGGGCCGAACAGCTCCTCCACATCGAGCGACCTGCCTTGGTGGTGCTCCGGCGTCGGGCGCGTCATGGGATTCGCGGGGTCCCAGCTTGGAAGGTAGTAGAGCCTCGACACGTCCTTGCATGCGGGGTCTGCCTTCAACGCGGCGGCGGCCTGCTCTCCGAGCCCCAGGCAATTCATGAGGTGCGGCCAGAGGCGCTCGGACCATCGGCTCGCGGAGCCAACAGGGACGGGCTCACTGAAGGGCAGGACGACGCGATAGCGGATGGGCTTTTCGGCCTTCCCGAAGGAGTGCGTCGGATAAGCGAGGAACCAGCGGCCATGGCGGCGCAGGTCCGCGAGCCACGCCTCCAACGCGTCGTGCGTCTCGCAGTCGAAGTCCACGACGGCCAGCGCGACGTGCGAGAAGTTCGCATTGCGCCGGTAGGGCTTGGGGGTGGGCTCGCCGTCCTTGCCCTCGTACAGCCCGTCTGCGCGCGGGGGATGGGGCTTCGCGGGGATGAGGGCGCGACCATCCTTCTCGGCGCGCAGCAGTGGAGCCATCGCCACCTCGAAGAGGGCCGCCATGAGTTCCTCTGCCGACTCGTATGCAACGGGAGTCAGTGCCGCAGGTTTGAAGCAGGACTCAATCAGGCAGACGGACCAGGGCATGGACGCGGTGGGCGGCACTGGGACTTGGTGCGGCGGCAGCGCCTCGACACCTGGGGGCACGGGAGCACCGACGCCAGAGGTCGCGGTGACGGATAGCGAGACGACGCAAGGAGTGGGCGAAGTCGTGACGGAATGACGGACGCGATGAAGCTCCGTCATTGTTCCGTCATGCCCTTTTTCCCTCTGAAGACGCCCCGCTTCATGACGGAATGACGGAAGTTTCTCTTCCTTAAGGAGAGTAGAGAGGAGGGGAGTAGGAAACAGCGTTCCGTCAGTCATTCCGTCACAACCGCAACGGGGAGGCAGGCACTGGGCGCTCATGCGTCCCTCGCGGTGAGGCTGTAGACGCGAGGCACCGCGCCGCGCGCTCCGGGCGTGTACCTCGCGGCCTCGCGCAGGACGCCAGCCAGGACGAGGGCGGCGAGGCAACGGCGGAGGACCTGCTCTCCGGCTCCGAGCGCGGCGCACAGCTCCTTCACGGTCAGCCCCAGCGGCGAGGCCTTGGTGAGTGCTTCGATGATGAGGGGGCGGTACTGCTCAACAAGCTCCAGCATGGTTCGGATCTCCCTTTCCCCCTTTCAATGGGGGCAACTTCTGGGAGTGGTTCCCGCGCCCAGTCGTTTTCTCGGGAGCAGGACGGGTTGCCGGGCATGGCGGGGTGGGAGTGGATGCCCCCCCGGGTCGAATTTCCGGAGCACTGCCTCTTCAAGGCTTGCTCGGCGTGTCCCCACGCTGAAGAAATTCTGGGGCAAAACGCAGGCCCCTACGGGGTGGGCGTTGTGCGTGGCGTAAGGCGGGTTTCGCCTCAAAACTGAACGAATCCCCGCCGACGGTGGGACACGGAGGCCGCCCCATCCTCGTGTCCGTGGAGCCGTCCTGACCTCGCTCGGGGTTTCCAAGCCGCGTTTCCAGGGCTGTGGGTCCTTCCGGTTTGGTAGGGTCGCGGGCGGAGGCCGTCCCGCTTGTCCTTCCCCTTCTCCGCGTTGCACCTGCCCCTCGTGCTGGGGGGACTGCTCCTCTTCACGACCGCCCAGGCCCAGCCGTCCACATCGGTCCGCGAGCGCAGGGACAGGCGGGTCGCGCTCCCCCGTCCTGGTGAGCCCGTCCTGGAGGTCCCGGTCGCGGCGGGCATCCTGACGACCCTCGTCCTTGACTCGGCGGTGGACCGGAACTCCGTGGAATTGGAGGGCCGCACGCGCTTCACGCTCGTGGACGTGGGCGAGCGCGCCATCAACCTGGAGCCAGTGATGGATCTTGGCGTGGGTGAGCATCTGATGCTCCGCGTGCGCTTCGCGGATGGAGCCTTCCCCGCGCATGCGGTCATCGCTCTCGTCTCGCATCCGTCGATGGTGGACACCCGCGTGGAGGTGTCGCGTCGTCCGGTGAGCCCCGAGGCGCTTCAGGCAGAGTTGTCAGAAGTGCGCGCCCAGCTCAAGGCGAAGGACGCCGAGCTTGCCGCGATCCGCGCGCGCGGCGATGCGAGCAGCCCTGCGGCCCTCGCTCTGGCGGGGCTTCTCGACGCGGACGGGGTATCGGCCAGGAGGATTGATGGTCAGCCCAAGAAGGAGATGCAGTCCTCACTGCGTGTCATGGACGGCTTCAGCCTTCGCGCGTCTGCCTGGGGCATGGTGTCCGTGGAGGTGAAGAACTATGGAAAGACACCTTGGACGCCTACGGAGGCGCGGCTCACCCGTTCAACGGGCGGTGTGCCGGTGCATGTGCTCGGCATTCACATGAAGCAGCCGCAGATTGGGCCCGGAGAGATTGTCACCGTTGCGGTGGAGACGGAGAAGCCTGCCTGGGATTCGGGTACGTTGTTCCGCTTGGAATTGGTGGATGCCACGGACACGCGTGCTCTTCTCGTTCCATCTGTTGCGCTGTAGAGGTCGGCCATGTTGACGGTCATTCACCACCCCGCGCAGCTCCCATCCGGCTACATGATTCACGGCTGGCGCGTCGTGAAGCTGCTGGGTGCGGGCACCTACGGTGCTGTCTACCGCGTGGAAATGAATGGCCACCCCTTCGCGATGAAGATCGCGATGCACCGTCCGAGCAGCGGAGACGCGGAGCAGGCTGACGCGCGGCTCATGCGCGAGCTGGGCTGCCTCGTGCATCTCCGTCACTCGAACATCGTTGGAGTCCTCGGGTTCGGGCGCTTCCCAGATTTCCGTACGGGGTGGCTCTACGTTGTCCTGGACTTCGTGGATGGCTACACGCTGGCGGAGTGGATGGAGCGGACGCACCCCACGGCCCAGGAGGTGGTGCGCGTCTTCGAGAAGCTCGCGGGCGCCATGGACTACATGCACGGGCGCGGCATCTTCCACCGCGACCTGAAGCTCGCGAACATCATGGTGCGCGCGAAGGACAGCGAGCCCGTCATCCTGGACTTCAGCGCGGGCGACTACACACACGCCGAAGACTTGACGGACGCCCCACTGCCGCCCGGCACCCGCCGTTACCGCTCGCCCGAGGCCTACCGCTTCCTGAAGGAGCACGGAGACGAGAAGGGGGCTCGGTACGAGTTCAAGGTGACGGATGACGTCTACGCGTTGGGCGTCTGCCTCTATGACGTCCTGACGACGCCGGAGCCCGCGAGCGGTTCTCCCAAGGCTGCTGTCGAGGGCCGATGGGTGCCCCCACAGGCCCGAGAGCTGAATGCACGCGTGCCAGCGGGGCTGAGCGACGTGGCGATGCGCTTCATCGCGCGGAAGCCGGAGGAGCGTCCGCCCACGGCGGAGGCGATGCGCCGCGAACTGGCGGCCCTCGCGGGCGAGGCGGGACCGGAGTGGACTGTTCCCGTCCACGTCCCCTCGTTGAAGCCCCCTACCGCTCCCGCCTCCAACACGGACGAGGAGACGCCTCCTACCCGCCGTGTGAGACGGGCCCGGCTGATGGATGCCGGAGTGGCGCTCCTTGTCGTGGCGGCCGTGGCGGGGGCCTTCATGTGGCTGCGCCCCACGTCTCCGATCGCTGTCCCCAGGGAGGTTTCGGGACAGCCGGTGGAGCCCGTCTCCCCTGGGGACGCGGGAGTCGCCTCCCTCGTTCCTGCGCCCATGTCCCTCCAGGATGCGGGTCCCTTACCTAACTCGGGCGGCGTGCTGGCCGCGTCGTCCCCTGGGGTAGCTTTGCCCCCTCTTGAATCCGTCCGGAAGGAAAGCTCCGCCGTGAAGCGTGCTCCCATCGTCGCAAACCCGTCCGCAACTCCGGCCAAGAAGTCTCCTGCCGCCAGCAGTGCCAGGGCGGAGTTCCTCGCGAAGTGTGCTGTTGCGAGCGCCGCTGTCGCCTTGCAACTAGGCTGCCCCAGCAACTCCCAGGTGCGTCCTGAATCAGGGGCGTGCCCCGAGGAAGCGCGTAACGCCATGTTCCGAGGAAGTGACAAGGGATGGCTGAATTTGGCGCCGGGCCGTTCTTCTGTGCAGGTCCTGAGGGATCCCCTCATCGCAGCATGAGGAGGGTTGATCATCCGTAGCGCTGCTGCTGTTGGAGAAGCCGAGGAGCCAGTTGAAGTGAGGGGCCATGACGAGGACGGTGCGCGGATGCGCGAGCAT